>RFHA01000398.1 GCA_003696565.1 Chloroflexota bacterium | reverse complement strand
GGCATAGAGTGGGGATAACAATAAAAAGAACAGATATAGAATAAGAGCGCGTTTCATCAAATCCTCCGTGTTGGTTTCAGCGGATGATCGTTTAGTTGTCGTCTTGGTGATTTAAACTGCCGCGATCATGCTAATCAAGTCTATTAATATGAAGTCTAACCGATGCGCGTCCCAACTCGCTTTTTTGAGCTATTTATAGTATAATATCACAAGACGAAACAAACAGCATTCAAATCTGAGGGCGGGTTTCAAAATGCATCAAAAGATAAGTCAAACTTGCTGTAACCCGTCCTTGTTAAGAACCATACCACTCATCTTTTGGTGGGTGGTTTTGTGTTTATCAAAGCAGATCGAAAGGAGATTGCGCCTCATCGGAATACGGGGTGCAACAGGTAGCTATGGTTGATATTGGTACAGTTAGACCGATGGATATTAATGAGGAGATGCGCGGGAGCTATTTAGACTACGCCATGAGTGTGATTGTGGCGCGCGCTCTCCCTGATGCACGAGATGGTTTAAAGCCTGTGCATCGTCGTATTCTTTTTGCGATGTATGATATGGGGCTTCGCCCTAATACGCCATATAAAAAGAGTGCGCGTATTGTTGGCGAGGTTTTGGGGAAGTATCATCCTCACGGTGATAGTGCTGTTTATGATGCAATGGCGCGTATGGCACAGGATTTTAGCTTGCGCTATCCATTGGTTGATGGACAGGGAAACTTCGGTTCAGTGGATGGAGACAGCCCCGCTGCCATGCGTTATACCGAAGCACGCATGGCAGTGATTGCAGATGAGCTGTTAGTCGATATCGACATGGACACGGTCGATTTTCAGGATAATTATGATGGCACACAGCAAGAACCCACTGTCTTACCTGCACGACTGCCCAACCTGTTGTTGAATGGGGCTAGTGGTATTGCCGTTGGGATGGCAACGAGTATTCCCCCTCATAATTTAGTTGAACTTTGCTCCGCTATTGATTATTTGATTGAAAATTATGAGCGGATTGGTGATATTAGTGTGGATGATCTGCTGCAATTTGTAAAAGGACCAGATTTTCCTACTGGGGCGCAGATCATTGCCAATGAAGAACTGAAAGAAGCCTATGCAACGGGTAAAGGACGGGTTGCTGTGCGCGCACGCGCACAAATTGAAGAAGCCAACGGGTATTTCCGTATTGTATTTAACTCGATTCCGTATCAGGTTAGCAAGACCGCCATTATTGAACGGATTGTGGCGTTGGTGCGGGAAGGGCGATTAGATGGTGTGCGTGACCTTCGCGATGAGTCGGATCGTAACGGGATGCGCTTGGTTGTGGAGCTTAAACGTGGAGCTATTCCTCAAACCGTGTTAAATCGGTTGTATAAATTTACCCAGCTCCAAAGCACTTTTAGCATCCAAATGCTGGCATTAGTTAACGGCGAACCACGTACTTTAAGCCTGAAGAAGGCACTGCAAATTTATATTGAACATCGCTACAACGTGATTGAACGACGTTCGCTGTTTGAGCTAAACAAACGGCGTGCTAGGGCACATATTTTGGAAGGGTTGCTAAAAGCAATTAGCAATCTTGATTTGGTTATTCAGACGATTCGTGCCTCACCAGATGTAGAAACAGCCCGTGTTCAACTCCAAACCCGCTTTGATCTTTCTCCTGCACAAGCAGAAGCTATTTTAGAGATGCAATTACGCCGGTTGGCGGCTTTGGAACAGCAAAAAATTCAAGGTGAGTATGAGGATGTTTTAGCACGTATTGCTTATTTAGAGGATTTGCTCAATTCGCCGCCGAAAATCCGCCAATTAATCCGCGATGATCTAGCAGATATTGTCAAAAAATTTGGCGATGAGCGTAAAACCGATATTGAGTTCGGCAATGCTGATTTTGATGAAGCTGATTTAGTCCGTGAAGAAGATGTTGTCTTGACGTTAACTGCTAATGGCTATATCAAGCGTGTGCCAGCAACAGAATATCGTGCCCAACGACGTGGTGGCAAAGGTGTGCGTGGCATGACCACCAAAGAAGAGGATGCCCTCAGTGATGTGTTCTTCTGTAGCTCATTGGATACGGTGCTATTTTTTAGCAATAAAGGAAAAGTATATTCTGAAAAAGCGTATCGTATTCCAGAAACAGGGCGAGCAAATGCTGGTACACTGATCCAGGCGATTTTACCCCTAGAGCAAGATGAACGTATCACAGCGGTGTTACCTGTCTCTGATTTTGATAAAGATGGCTGGTATTTTGTGATGGCGACGAAGTACGGGCGGATTAAACGGGTACATTTACAGGATTTTGCAGAGGTGCGCCCAAGTGGTTTAATTGCAATGTCGTTGAATGATGGGGATTATTTGGG
>RFHA01000397.1 GCA_003696565.1 Chloroflexota bacterium | reverse complement strand
GTATAGCACTACCCTCTTCTGGCGGAGCTGTTGCTGGTGGTACTTCTACTAATCCAATTAGGATAGACCCAACAGGAACCACAACGCAGCCGGTTAGTGGAACTGTAACAGTACAAGATGGTGGTAGCTCTATATCTATTGATGATGGTGGCAGTTCAATTACCATTGATGGTTCAGTTTCTATATCTGGCTCTCTACCTTCAGGAACAAATAATATTGGCGATGTCGATGTTGTGTCTGTAATTACTGGCACTGGTGCTACAAACTTGGGTAAAGCTGTTGACAGTATTGCTGGTAGTACTGATGTTGGAGTTGCACTTTTAGCGGTAAGAGATGATGCCTTGTCTACTTTAACTCCTGCTGACGGTGATTACACACATTTAAGAGTAAATTCACAGGGGGCATTGCACGTTACTGGTGGTGGTGGTGGAACAGAATATGTAGTAAACGATGTAGTTCCAACTAATCCTACTGGTTCGACATTTGTTATAGAGAGAGATGATGTCTTATCTACCCTAACAGAGGTTGAAGGGGATTGGACTAATCCAAGAGCTAATGCAAGGGGTGCTTTGTGGGTTGAACTCGATACCACAAATGCTGTGCCTATAACTGACAACGGTGGAACTTTAAGCATTGATGATGGCGGTAATTCAATTACAGTTGATGGTTCGGTATCAATATCAGGGTCTGTAGACACAGAATTAACAACTGATGATTTAGATACTGGTGTTGGAACAGATATCAGGGCTGTGGTTGGTTTAGTAATGGCAGAGTCTGGTGGTGGTGTGTTGGTTGGGTCGTCAAATCCCTTGCCAATTTCTGATAATGGTGGCTCTATCACTATTGATAATAGTACGCTATCAACAACGGGTGGTGGAACTGAAGCTTCTGCGTTAAGGGTTACAATTGCAAACGACTCTACGGGAGTAATAAGTGTTGATGATAATGGGGGCTCACTAACTGTAGATGGCACTGTTACTGCAAACTTATCGTCTACAGACAATGCAGTATTGGATAGTATTGATACAAATACTAGTTTTGGTACATTATTGCCGACATCTACATCACAATGGAAAAGTGCTGTAATAAACCATTCAACACTTGGAGACAATACAATTGTGCCTGCACAGGGAGCTGGGAATAAGATTGCAGTTTGGTCTATCTTATTAGTTTCTGATGGCACTACAGATGTTAGGTTTGAAGATGGTGCTGGTGGCACTGCTCTAACTGGGCAAATACCATTACAAGCAAGAGAGGGTTTTTCTATATCTTCGGGGGGGTTTGTTCCATTATTTGTTGGAAGTGCCAATACACTTCTCAATTTAGAATTGAGTGCGGCTGTTAATGTTCATGGGTTTATTAGCTACACAGTTGTTTCGTAATGGCAGTAACAAAAACAGATTTGACATCAGGTTCAATTAGCGACAACCTTAGTGTGAATAGTGTTAATACCGCATCTATATCTCCAAGTTCAGATAAGCTAATTATTGTAGCTGTTCTAAATAGTGATTGGATGGGAACACTTGATGTTCCTACGGTTAGTGGTTGTGGTCTAACTTGGGTGCAAATAGGTTCTATAAATTTTGATTACAACGGTGCAAAGATGACTTTATTCCGTGCAATGGGCTCGTCTCCATCTGCTGGGTCTTTGACTATTAGCACAGCCACACCACAAGGGTGTTATGCATGGAGCGTGGTTGAGTTTGGCAATGTTGATACTTCTGGGACTAATGGATCAGGGGCTGTTGTTCAGTATGCAACTGGGAGTGGGTTTAATAAAACGAACTTGACTATTACGCTTGGAGCATTCGGAAGTATAAACAATGCAACATATGGTTTTTTCGGTATTGAAGACCCTTTTATACAAAACGTATCACCAGGAACTGGTTTCACAGAAATACATGAAAGTCATCAAACTGGACCAACTAGATATACCCTATTCACAGAGTGGAGAAGTGATAATGACACTACTGTTAATTGTTCTGTCCCCACGTTTAGTGTTGACTATGCTGGAATAGCTATTGAAATAAAGGAGTCATCTGGTGGTTCTCCGCCTGGTACAATATCTTCAAAAAGGGTTATAATAGGACATGGGAGGTGAATTACTGAGAGCTACTATGAGAAAAAACGAAAAGAGTATCGGGCAAAACAAAAGGCAATCAAGAAATAGAACCATAACTCT
>RFHA01000062.1 GCA_003696565.1 Chloroflexota bacterium | reverse complement strand
CCACGCCTAATGCTTTAATCGCCTTTTGTGCGGCGCGGCTGGTCATCTCCTCATCAGATAAATCCTCACGCGGAGTCCAATCTGGCAGACAACGTTCAGCCAAATCCCAAGCACGCTGAATACCCTGACGATGAGAAACCATTAAAATCCCTGTTTGCCAAAGATAATCTATCATCCGGCTGACATTCCGCCCACTAGTCCAACCGGAAGAAACCCATTCTGTCAAAATTTCGGTATGCTTGAAGTCTCGTGAAAAAGACGCACCATGTGCTTTTATCCGCTTGAGAATAGCATCTTTCAAATCAGCATTATCTTTTACAAAAGCGCGAGTACGCTGTGCCCAAGAGCTGTTGCCAGTAGCATAGTATCGCATCCGCCACTGATGAATCGGATAATCTTCAGTCAACACAAAAGACGCAACATGTGCCCAATATTCAAATAAATCACGTGATCGATAAACGAGGTCATCAAACGCAGATAGATCATAATTCCCCAAACGGCTCCATAGCACAATCTGATGACTGCGAGCAACCGCGCTGATAGGATAAAGCTGCAAACAGCCCAAATCACGGATGACATCTAGCATGGACGGACGTGGTTTACCATCCAAATGCTGCTTCACAATGGCTAAACGACGGGCATCCTGTAGGCGAATTTGCATGATTATATCCTTTTGTTATGTGATGACAGACCTATTATAGATCATTAGTTCGGTTGTGACCATAAAATAATCCACGTTATAATTGAATGAATAGTTAACAAGTGAGGCTGAAAAATGACTATTCCGGTAAGAGAGCATTTTGCGACTACAACCCGTGGGTTAAATCGGCAATCTGTGCCGATGAAATTATTTGAAAAAGCAAAAAAATACGGTATTTGGAACCCATCAGATATTGATTTTTCCAAAGATAAGGCGGATTGGCAAGCATTAGGTAAAGATGAACAGGACATCCTACTACGCCTCACAGCCCAATTCCAAGCAGGGGAAGAAGCCGTCACGCTCGATTTATTGCCATTGATCATGACAATCGCACAGGAGGGACGCATTGAAGAAGAGATGTTCCTCACCACATTTTTATGGGAAGAAGCCAAACATACTGATTTCTTCAATCGCTTTTTTGTGGAAGTAACTGGTACAACAGGCGATTTAAGTCATTATCATCTGGATAACTATAAATCTGTGTTCCATCAGGCACTACCAAATGCGCTTAATCGACTGCGAGTAGATCAATCGCCAGAAGCGCAAGTGATTGCGTCCGTAACCTACAATATGATTGTGGAAGGTGTGTTAGCAGAAACCGGTTATCATGCTTATTATACCGTGCTGCGGGATAATAACCTGATGCCAGGGACAACCCACGGCATTGATAAACTTAAGCAGGATGAATCGCGACATATTGCTTATGGTATCTATTTGATTTCGCGGTTAGTGGCAGAAAATCCTGATTTATGGGATGTCGCTGAAGAAACCATGAATACCCTACTGATGCCAGCGGTGGGGGTCGTCACGGAATCGTTTGACTGCTATGACCCGATTCCGTTTGGTTTATCGGTTGATGATTTCACCAACTACGCGATGATGCAATTCCAAAAGCGTTTTGCCCGTATTGAACAATCTCGTGGAGCTTCTCTAGATATAGTTGATCAGCTAACACACGATGCAATTGACGCGGATGATGCTTAATACAGTTAAAAGGTGTGGAAAAAACCACACCTTAATCAAAAAATTACTATTGACAGCCACAGCCCCCCATGATAATATGTTGCGTACACTGCGGGGTAGAGCAGTGGCAGCTCGTCAGGCTCATAACCTGAAGGTCGGTGGTTCGAATCCGCCCCCCGCGACTTTTTTATTTATGGTGATATAGCTCAACCGGTCAGAGCGTCGCACTCATAATGCGAAGGTTCCTGGTTCAAGTCCAGGTATCACCACCACTAAAAGAAACACTTGTGATTTCACAGGTGTTTTTTGTTTCACTTTCCTCTGTGTTATGCAAATCATGACAAGGCACTGGCGCAGCGGAAAGCGTATCAACAGGCAGGACGTGATAAAGCAAAGTCAGGCAGTCGTTTGCATCTAATGGGATACCATTTTGGAGAATGGCATCTGCACCATCAGGATTTACAGCACAGAACTTGTTCAACATATCTTCGGCGCGATTCAGGAATATGGGGGATTTGAGAACCCAGAATGGTTATATTAAAAAAGGGAGCGCAGATGCTCCCTTTTTGCATTAGACCAGTTCCTTTGCCTTAGAGAGTGCCGCTTCAAAATCAACTTCATTGCCGATCACCGGCACATATTCTACATGCTGAAT
>RFHA01000396.1 GCA_003696565.1 Chloroflexota bacterium | reverse complement strand
TGGAGACGAAAAGCCCCACGCCTATCCACAATATCAGGTCACACGATTGGAGAAGGTCGAATGAAACATTTATTCATTACATTGTCGGTTCTGCTTATGCTGGTGCCCATCTCAGCTGGCAATACCCCAGTTTAGTGACGTGTTAAAATGTCTGAGGCGGCACGTGATTTTGGTGATTGGTATTCAAGTGTATTTTTATGGTCGATGTTAGTAAAAAATGCACAAATTAAAATCGAGTAAGCTAGCTGAATAAACCTCCCAAGTGTATATGTTAGGCAAAATATCTTGTATCGCTTGAAACATCATGATGTCATGAATTACTATATGGATACTGCAAGCTAGTTCTGAGGTGTTTTGATGACACTGCCGATCCTTGTTCATGATGGGGTAACCGCGTATTTTGATGAAGCGTTGGGCATATCGTTTGTGACATACAAGGGAATATTAAACTCAGATGTCACACGGGCATTATATGATTGGGTAAAAGCACTTTTACCATTGATTGGCGAGAACGCAACACGTGGAGTTGTATTTGATTTTCGCCAAGTGACACACTTTACACGGGATAATTTACATGCCAGCCGGGAAGAAAGCACCCGAATTAACCGCGAGAAGGACATGAGTACGCATCCCGTGGCATTGATTGTGGAAAACACATATCAAGAGCAAATGGTGAAAACATCGATGCAATTAACTCCCATTGAGGAACGCAAACGTATCGTCTATAGTATGGAGGACGCACTCGATTATATCGAACAATGGCACAAGGAGAATTCATGAGACAATTATTATTTATTTTATTGCTAGCTATGCTCGGGTTACCAAGCCTTGCACAGGATAATGAACTTGATTGTGATTCCGTGTTGGAAATTTGGCAGATTCAAGGTGCAGGGGATGAGGCAAATTGTATGCGAACACGCATCCGTACGGAGGGGAACATCGTTACAGCGATTGGTCCTAATGGCTTTTTTATCCAAACTCCGGTGGAACGTTCTGATAATGACCTTTATACATCGGATGGCATTTACGTCACAACCCGCCAACCAGCCGCTTCATGGGGGTTACAAGTTGGTGATCTGATTACCATTGATGGCGGGCGTGTCAATGATGCGTTTGGAACCACTGTGTTAGATATTTCTAATCCCTCCCAAGTAGAGATTATTTCATCTGGCAATGCTTTACCAGAACCTTTTGATCTTAGCACAGTTGATATTACTGATTATGGTGGCGCACTGCATCCGATGGAACGCTATGAAGGGATGCTAGTCAAGCTAGATAACGCGCTGGTGGTTGCTCCTACCAATCGGTTTGATGAATTTGGCGTGACGATTAATAACAGTCGTTCGTATCGTGAGCCAGGAATAGAGCCAGATGCCACACCGCAGTTTGCCGGGCTTGGCTTGCCAGAATGGGATTTAAACCCAGAATTATTAGAAGTTGACCCACCGGAAATGGGGCTTGAGCCATTGCAAATTACCCCAGGCGCGGTAGTGAATATCATCGGCAATATCGCTTATAACTATAACGATTATCAGATTTTTCCCAGTATGATTGAAATTGTTCAAGATGCTGAATTTGCTGTGCGTCCTGT
>RFHA01000395.1 GCA_003696565.1 Chloroflexota bacterium | reverse complement strand
GGATGGTTCGATTGTAAGCTATAGCTGGGATTTTGGAGATGGTGGTACTTCCAGCAGCGCGAATCCGAGCCATACGTACAGCAGTGCTGGGACATACACGGTGACCTTGACCGTGACGGATAATGACGGAGCGACGGATTCCGATCAAGCGACGGTTACGGTGAATGCGGTTCCGGTGGGTAGCTATGCCACCTTGCCCTACAGCACCGGTTTTGAAGGCGGTCTGGATCAATATTGGACAACACAAAGCTCAAACAGCTATGGGCGCATTCAAACCACGTCCGCCAATAGCCCGCATAGCGGCACCAGTCATCTGGTAATGGATTCCAACACCAATGGGAACTATGTCACCAACGAAGCATGGTTACGGCTCGATCTTTCTGGCGAAAGCCAAGTTGATCTTAGCTTTTGGTGGAAAGAATTCGGGGATGAAACCCACAGCCAAGACGGGGTGTATTTCTCGGATAATGACGGTGCGACTTTTGTGAAAGTGCAGGATTTGAACGGTCAAAGTTATACCAACAACAGTTGGACTCAATTCAACTTAGATGTAGATCAGCTTGCTGGTAGTAATGGTCTCAGCCTGAGCAGTACGTTTGTGATCAAGTTTCAGCAGTATGATAACTACCGGGCGACCACAGATGGGCACGCCATTGATGATATTAGTGTGACGGCTGGGGGTGGCGGTGGTGGTACGCCGGTTTACATTACCGCGGAATCCGAAGGTAATGGGTCTTCCTCCAGCGCCGATGGTCCAGTGGGTGCGGGAGTCGATGTGAGCGGTACGATTAGTAGCAGCAGTGATGATGATTGGTTCTACTTTGATGTGGGCTCCACGGGCAACATCAATATTTCGGTGGATATTCTGGGGAGTGCTGACCTCGATTGGTATCTCTATCATGAATCCAACACCGGTAGCTATGTGGCACGCGGTTATACCACCAGTGACCCGGAAGCGGGTAGCTACAATGCGACTCAAACAGGTCGCTATTATGTCCGCGTGGATGGGTACAACGGTGCTACCAGCGGGTATGTGCTTACTATCACCGGCGGCAATGTTTTGCGCTTGGGTAACGCTGTAGAAAAAGAAGAGGATAGTGGGATTGATGAGATTGCCGTTCCGCAGCACAACGCCCTTAGCCAGAACTTCCCCAATCCGTTTAACCCGCGTACCAGCATCCGGTTTGACATCGCTACGGATACGCATGTGATGCTGAATATCTACAATGTCAGCGGGCAGTTAGTGCAAACGTTGGTTGATGAGTATCGTGCCGCCGGTACGTACACGGTGCAGTGGGATGGTACCAGCATGAACGGTCAACAGGTGGCGACCGGCACGTATATTTATACCTTAGTGGCTGGTGATGATGTCCAAACCAAGACCATGACCCTGCTGAAATAAACGGTCACATAGATTCGGGCTATTCTCCAATCCGCCGGAAGATTCTCTTGATGATTCTTCCGGCGGTTTTTTTGTATCGCGGTAATTCCCGGAACATGGACACTCGCTATCATAAGCGCTCGTATCGAGTCTTAAAATTAGGGATAGAGATGGGACATCTGTAATTTTAATTAACAGCTTTCCGGCTTGATTCCATCAGGGTTTTTCAGATAATTTCACTTCGTTTTATGGATATATTTTCGAGGTCTGTTCCGTTGTTATTTTGTCATAACTTGATGATAATAAATAAATTATATTTAT
>RFHA01000394.1 GCA_003696565.1 Chloroflexota bacterium | reverse complement strand
CAATGTAGAAAAATTGCTAGAAAAAGCCCACAATTCAGGTAAAATCACACTTGGGGCTTTTACACAATATCTAATGGATTTGACGGATATTGAAGCGCGTGAGGGCGAAGCGGCTATCGACACGGTTGGCTCTGTAACGCTAATGACGATCCATGCAAGTAAGGGGTTGGAATTTCCGGTGGTTGTGTTGGCAGATGCTTCTAGGAGACCCCATAATCCCGATAGTGGCATGGTCATTTACGCTGAACAATTAGGATGTAAGGTATATGACTATGAATCATCTGGGTTTGTTGAGCCTTATGTATATCGTCAGATAAAGTATTTGAACCAACTGAAAGAAGAAGCGGAAAACTTACGCTTGTTATATGTCGCTTTGACGCGCACACAGGATAAGCTCATCATCAGTGGGCAAGTCAAACTGAAAAATGATATATGTAAAGCTGATGGTTGGTTAGGGCAGTTGATTGATTTATGGGAGCTACAAACAATACAGCAGTCAACGTGTATTTCATATTCCTGGGGAGAACTTGGCGTTTATCTTCCCACTGATTATCCTGATATAGATATCACTCAACAACAAACACGCTCCTCAAAATTAAGCAACAAACAAGTCGTTCCAACTTTGCCATTACTCAAAAATTTATCGATTCAGCGAGTTATTCAGGCAAGGCATTTAACTGCATCACATATTGCAGATTTAGGCAGTTATGCAGCAACAACACCGCCAGAGCGGGAATTTTATCGAAGTCGCTTTCGTCAGAGAGTGTTATACGATGCTCCCACCAGGGTTGAGTCAATCCAACAGCCAAGCAACGTTCCAGCATCTAAAATTGGTAATATTGTGCATAAGGCACTGCGTTATGGGCATGTACCAGGGCTTGACTTGTCTGATGATGACTTGCGCCATGTGCTAAAAGCCTATGCTTGGCAACTTGGGATTACACAAGATTATGATATTTCTGATGCAGTGCAAAAAAGCATGAGATTACTGTATGAATATGCTGATAGTGATCTGTTCCGCCAAATGCAAAAAGCAACGCAGATATATCGTGAATTACCATTTGTTTATCAACATGCAGGTGTCATTATTCATGGCGTGATTGATGCGCTTTATCAGCAAGAAGATCAAACTTGGGTTGTAGTAGATTATAAAACCAGTATGGTTAAAGCTGGTGAAACGTATGCTAATCATGCACGTCGTTATCATTTACAAATTGGTATCTATGCGGAAGCAGTGACAAGTCAATTAGGCGGTATTGTGCCAAAAACAGTTATTCACTATATCCGTAAGGCTTACACTATAGAAATATCAGAAGCAGATTGGCGCAATGCTCTTAAAATAAATTTGTGGGATCGTGTATCAGATGTGATAAAGGATTAAGTATGATGCAGCGGATTGTTGGGCAATTACCCCCATGGATGCATCCAGAACATCCTGTTCTGCGATATTTACTAGAAAATCGGCGTAGTGTGGATACAGCACGCGGGCGATGGACACGGGCGTTATTTATTATCTTGTTAGGGGGGATGTTGCTACTCATTGGCTACATCAATGCGAGCAATTTGTTTGAACAAAATCCCTTGGATTTGCCAATAAGCGAGATGCTATTTGAAATGCTGTTTTTACCCACATTTATTTTACAAGTGGGGTTGCAGTTAACGGTGCTGCTGGTGACGATGAATGCCATTGGAGAAGAAAAGCGTCGTCAGGTATGGGATAGTTTACGTACAACAACTGACGGGGCGGCATTAGCCTTACGGACACGATGGGTGGCGGCTGTTTTTTACCGGATGCGTGGGGCTATGATAATTTTGCTTCTGGTACGCGCGATCTTGATAGGTGGCTTGTTATATGACCTGACAGCTTTTGAAGGCGAATATCTTAAATATCTAACCGGGGGCATTATACCGGATACACCATTATTTTTAGAGGTCGTGTTATTGGCATTTACAATGACATCTAGCCTGCTGCTGCCGATTACCTCTCTTGGGGTTGATGCTGCCGTTGGTTTGTTAATCTCGACTTTTGTTCAGCAACGAACGTATGTGGTGTTGAGTCAAATTCTTTTAGTTGCGATCCGAGTCGCATTTGTTGGCGGGTTATTATTTGGCGTGGAGCAGTTTCGTGCTGGTGTGTTGGATTCACCAAATGCTTTATTGTGGGTGTTGCTATTTGTTTTTGCAGTTATGGGGGATTGGGGTCTGAGTTTTCTTTTTATGGGGTTTTATGGGCAACAAGTATGGGTATATGTACCCTATAGTATTTTCCTAGGGGCTGCCATGTTAGCTTTTGTAATTGCCCAAGCTATTTTAATAGATTTAGTGCTTGCCTGGGCTATCCGACGAGCGGAATTGCAGGAATAGTTATAGTGCTTTTTCTGAAATAATATATTCCGCGGTTGCCGGGTTGGTTGCTAATGGCACATTATGTGCATTGCAAATCCGCAATAGGCTTTGAATATCGGGGTCATGTGGATGCTTACCCAGCGGGTCAACAAAAAAGAATACTGCTGCAATTTGCCCCTCTGCCACACGCGCAGCAATTTGAGCATCCCCACCAATAGGTCCTGATAACATACGTTCAACCGTTAACCCGCATTTTTCCTGTAAAAGTTCACCTGTTGTGCTGGTAGCGACCAGGTTATACCGTTGTAAAACGCTGATCTGTTGTAACGCAAATGCGACCATTTCTGCTTTTTTGCCATCATGTGCAATGAGTGCAAGGGTTTTTTCTGGCATTGGATTCTCCATATCTATCAATGATTCATAATTGCCATAAGCATACCGCATCAGCGGCATTTCGACGAATGATGTAGAATCAATTTATGCGCAGATTATTGTTATTTATAATCGGTATCGTGTTGGTAGGCGGATTAGTCTATTTAGTTGGAAATCTCGGTAGTCATCAGCCATCTGTGCGATTAATCAAAACGGCATTACCAACATTTAATCCGCAACCAATTTATGAAACATATTATCTGCTTGATCCAACAGTGTTGAATCAATTAGATATTCGGCTTAATCCCCAGGCATTCAATTTGCAACCTGTTGGGGTCTATTTGCCGCGTATGGGCAACTCACAATTTGACTTAACACAACCCACTGCCATCCCAACGCTCTTACCATATCCTACAGGAGCACCCTTACCCATTCCATATTCCGCTGATAATCTACCCCCAACTGTAAATAATGCTGATCGAATTATCCCATATAACGCGACGACGGACTGCGCTCCGTCTGGTAATCCAGTTGATGGGGTATTGACGCAACGGTTTCATGCTCGGCATAGTGGGATTGATATTGGTATCCCATTAGGTACACCGGTTTTAGCCACGCACAGCGGGGAAGTGACGTTTGCGGGTTGGAGTGATGTCGGATATGGTTATCTGGTCATTGTAGAGAGTGGCGTGTTTATCACGTATTATGCGCATAATACGTCATTTAATGTATCTGAGGGGCAGTTGATTGGTAGGGGAAGTATTATTGCCTGGAGTGGTAGTACAGGGAACAGTACCGGTCCACATGTGCATTATGAAGTGCGTATCAATAATATTCCTGTTGACCCATTGACGTTTGAAAGTCGTGGTTTTACAACTTGCTAATTAGGGATAATGCTATGTTTATTTCAATTCGTTGGCGTTTAACATCACCATTGTTCTTAGTTGTCTTGATAATATTTAGTTTAGGTGCATTTGTTCTGGCGCGGAATTTAGCAAATGGTGTGCGGATTTCACAAGAAAATTTATTACTAAAAACTAGCCAAACAATAACAGAGCGTGCCACACAGTTGTATGAAACGTATTTTAATGTCGCTCAGTCGGTGGCGTTTACAATGTCTGTGCCAGATGCAGTGATTGCCAACGACCCGCAAACACTTAAACCAATTTTAGAATCATACGCTCGTCTCAACGATTTGGATAGCATTATTGTCACCAATAGCGAAGGACAAGAAATACTTGGTATTCAACGAGTTAACCTCGCTGATGTAACAGATTATGCCGTAAACACTGGAACAGATTTAAGTCGAGAACCTATTTTACGCGCTATCTTGAACGAAACATTAGATGAAACATCCGGGTTTATGTTAACGCCCAGTGGCATGATGATCTTTACAGCTGTTCCGATCTTTCAGGGGGATTTATTTTCAGGGGTTGTCTTAGTTGGGCAAAATTTGGATACATTCCTACAAAATTTGCAGAACAGTGTCATGGTGGATTTAGCGTTTTACAGTGTAGATGGTCATTTGATTCAAACAACGCTACAGCGTGATCCATCTTGGCTTGCTTTAGATTCAGCAGTATTTAACCAGGCATTAAATGCCACCAATCAAATCCCTTTACGAACATTTGATATTGAAACAGACACGTATCAAGCGACTTATCAGCCATTTCAGTTTGGCGGTAACACACTTGGCGTTGTAGGGGTATTCATGCGTGATAACATCCCCTATGTGACTGAAACAGGTAAGCAGATCACGGCACTAATGGCAGCGGCGTTGATGGGGTTTGGTGTCACGGCGGTATTTGTTGGGGCAAGCTATTATGCACGGCAAGCTGAAAAAATTACAGATGTCGCGCAGGAACTAACAACCGGAAAACGAACAGTCCGCACAAATATGTCACCCACTGACGAAATCAGTGCGGTTGGGCACGCATTAGATCAATATGCAGATTATGTGCAAACCCGTGAAGATGAAATGATTCGAGAAATGCGTCGCCAGCGACGGGAATTTGCTCATGTTATAAAGGTCATACAATCCCTACCGGATGGCGTAATTGTACAAGATACAAGTGGGCGTGTGATTTTGATGAATGACATGGCTCGAACATTGCTAGGAACACAACGCTTTTTCAGTGGTGGGGATTTTGATGAACTAACTCAACAAGTGCCAGATGTGTTAGGAAAAGCATTGGCACCTGGTTTATATGCCTTAGGAGACCCTCACCGCTTAACCTTGGATGAGCGCATTTTACAAATACAGGTTGCTGCTATTGTTTCATCTACAGATCGTCGATTGGGAACAGTCATGATGCTACGAGATATTTCAGATCAGGTTCGTAAGGAGGGCGAACGTGATGCAATGTTCCAACGATTGGCTTGGGATATTCAACAACCATTAGCACAACTTGGACGGTTAGGCATGACCAGCAAAAACGATATGATGCAGGCATTTGCGCGGCAAGTTGTTAAGCAGGCAGTTGCCTTACAACGCATGATTATAGATATGCGAGAGATGGCGGTAGTGGATTCTGGCAGTGTGCAACGCCAACAGCAACCACTACCCCTAGAGACGTTGATTTGGTCTATTGCCAATGAATGGCGGCAAATTGCTGCTGCTAATGATTTAACAATGCACGTCATGATCGAAAAACGTGGTTTATTTGTTTTAGGGGATGAAAAACGATTGCGTTGGGCGATCGGCAATATTATCGATAACGCCATTAAATACACGCTTCCCGGTGGCGCGCTGACTCTGGAAATTAAGCCTGATTCGGATGGTATGGCGAACTTACGGATTCGAGATAATGGTGTAGGGATTTTGAAAGAAGAACGTAATTATATTTTCACGCGGTTTTATCGGGGGACACCAACTTCCCTAGATGGTCAGATCATTCGTGTGCCCGGAATGGGGCAAGGATTGTTTATTGCTCGTCAGATTATTGAAGCGCATGGTGGGACAATCAAACTGAAAAGCACACAAGGGGTTGGTACGGCTGTCTATCTATCGTTGCCTCTTACCTCAGGCTATGAAATCACATATCTTGAGGCGGATATGGAAGGGGAGACCGTGCGCTTACCGGAGAGTTTATTAACCAACTTAGATGAGATGTAGTGGACATAGGGCGAAGGTGGGTATTCGCCCTATCTCTTATCTTAATCAGTTTATTCACTAGGGAGGCTGAGCAGATATGACACAATATCGTATAGCTCTGTTTCAGAAAAAACATCTGCATAACCAACTGGCATCACGCCATCGCTAAAGCCTTCTACAACATATTCGTGTGGGTTGACGATAGAATGATACAAATACACTGGGGCTGGCATCCCAGGAATACGTTCCGCTGCGCGATCTGGCAAACCAAGCATTCCGGGTCCAACACCGGCTTCTGCACTTTGGACATTATGGCAAACACTACAAGCCCAATCGCCTGAATTTCCACCTGCCATTGCGACGGTGTAAGTCGTGTTAAATAAGGTTTCACCGCGTGTTGGGCTGCCACCTTCTACAAAAAATAAGATGAGTTCATCATCGGCTGTTAGCTGATATTCTCCGGCTGTTTCACCTTCTGCAGGCATCTCCTCGGTTGGCTCGGGGGTAGGTGATGGTGGAACGAGCGTTGGCGTAGCAGTTGGTGGTTCTGGCGTGGCAGTTGGCGGCTGTGGTGTGTTGGTTGGTGCCTGAACAACGTTAGTTTCCTCACCATCACTATGACTTGTTTCATCGGTATTATGTGCAGACTCAGCTGCTAATGTCGCTGAATTAGGAACTGGCTCTGCCACAGTGCCACAGGCAGCGATTATGATCCCTACTAGAATTAAAACGATAAAATATTTGATATTCATAACATCCTCATTTTTCTGATACACTAGTTTGTACATTTTAGCGCAATCAGTCCGTTAAATAAAGCTACATTGACGTGCCAATGCGCTTTGGTTACAATGAGTTGACCTTGTAACATTAAAGACTGAGTATTGTTGTTATGGATTATCATATCTGGACCTTTGGTTGTCAGATGAACACCGCTGACTCTCAGCGATTAGCTTCTGAACTTGAGCGGATGGGGCATCGCGCTACAGATAACCCCGATGAGGCGGATATTCTGGTGGTGAATACTTGCGTTGTGCGCCAAAGTGCAGAAGATAAGGCGATGAATCGCTTGATGTTATTGCGCTCACTCAAAGAAAAACAGCCCGATAAAGTTATCGGCGTTATGGGCTGTATGGTTGGTGTGCGTGATCCGCTTCATATGCGTAAGAAACTTCCTTTTGTGGATGTGTTTTTGCCGCCATCTGAACCTGCCCCGATGATCCAATTTTTGAAGGATCGTATGACAGAGGCAGAATTGCGAGATTATGAAGCTAAGCAGCGAGCGCAACGGGATTTAATTCAAGATGGTGACTTGATTTTGCCGATTCAAGAACAGCAAAACCTGGTGAGTGCCCATGTGCCGGTGGTTTATGGTTGTTCTCATGCTTGTAGCTTTTGCATTATTCCTTTCCGCCGGGGGGTGGAACGCAGTCGTAGTGTTGGGGAAATCGTCGCACATGTTCGCAGTTTGGCATTACAAGGTGTTAAAGAAGTCACCTTGCTAGGGCAAATTGTGGATCGCTATGGTAAAGATATCCCAGATGGTCCTGATTTGGCGGATTTGCTGCGCATTGTCCATTCTGTGGCAGAAGAGACAGGCTTGCTGCGTATTCGCTTTTTGACGAGCCATCCAAACTGGATGACAGATAAGCTGTTGGATACAGTGGCAGAACTACCACGTGTGATGCCACATATTGAAGTACCAGTACAAGCTGGTAACGATGTTGTCCTTCAAAACATGAAACGCGGTTATACCAATCAACAATATCGTGACCTTATCCAGCGAATTCGTGAGCGTATTCCAAATGTTGCTATCAATACCGATATTATCGTCGGCTTTTGTGGTGAAACAGAAGAACAATTTATGGATACGTATCAGCTTTTGGCTGATCTTAAGTTGGATAAGGCGCATCTAGCACGCTATAGCCCACGCCCGCATACGGTTAGTGAACGCCGTATGGTGGATGATGTGCCAGAAGAAGAAAAGAAGCGTCGTCATCAATTGTTGGAAGAATTGCAAGCCCAGGTTGTCGCGGAAATCAACAGTCAGTATTTAGGGCAAACGGTTGAGGTTCTTGTAGAAGATCAACACAAGGGGAAGTGGCGCGGGCGCACCCCACAAAATAAATTGGTCTTTTTTGAAGACTCAAATCACGATTGGTATGGTAAACTAGCAGAAGTGGAAATAACCTGGACAGGACCTTGGAGTATGCAAGGGCGGTTGCCACAAGAGGAACCGAACCAAAATCAACCTTTAATCATACTTTCAAGCTAACTTCTGTTGCATAGGTTCATGGTACACGTTATACTACTTTACGGTAGAGTAATCTATAATTGATTTTCGATAAATTGTAGCTAAATGCTGCTAAGTCTGCTAAACTTGCTTTAGTGCGGAAACCATTAGGTTACTCCCAATAACGTAATGAGCGTAAAATATCAACAATGAATTGATAACGCTCATGAAACAAGCTGTTAACATTTTGCCGTTTAGTGACGAACCACGGTTGGTCGTACTCACCGATTGGAGGATCAGGCACAATGCCAGAAAAAAGCGGATTTTATTACCCCAATAAATTCGCCCGTATCACCATCGAGGCGATGGAAGAGATCATGGGGACCAACGGCTTAAACGCCATTCTCAACCTCGCAGGTCTGAGCAATCTGGTGGGTAACTACCCCCCGGATAACCTTGAAAAAGAATTCGACTTTGCAGATTTTACTGCACTGATGGTTGGGTTAGAAGAAATGTATGGTCCTCGTGGCGGGCGCGGTTTAGCGTTACGTGCTGGTCGAGCAACCTTTGCAGATGCCTTACGCGGTTTTGGTGCGTTAGCCGGTGTGGGTGATCTGGCATTTAAGGTGCTGCCTCTTAACGCCAAGTTGAAAATTGGTGTGCCAGCAATGGCGAACATCTTTAACCAATTTTCTGATCAAATTTCCAATGTTTATGAAGAAGGTACTGACCGGATTATCTATACATTGGAACGCTGCCCGATGTGCTGGGGACGTAAAACAGACCGCCCAGTTTGCTTTGTAGGGCAGGGGCTATTACAAGAAGGGTTGCGCTGGGTTTCCGGTGGGCATGAATTTAAGGTTGACATGAGCCATTGCATTGCCAAAGGCGATGAAATGGGTAAATATGTCATCTATAAAGAACCCATTGGTTAAGCCAAACCTATCATATAGACTGCAAGCCCATATCAAAAGCTAGTTATACAATATGGGCTTGTTTGTACAAGCACAATAGCCCCAGACAGCATTAGAATAACAGGGTAGGATGTGCCTATATGGTATAATAGCCTATTGGGTAAGCCTTTCACAAAAGCCCCTAAATTATTCACTCTAAAAAATTAATCACACACTTGCTGTGTGGGGTAATTTACTTGTTTTTAAAGCACCTTATTCGGGTGTAGCATTGCATTCGTAGGGCAAACGCTTGTTTGTTTATCTCATCGCCTGATGCTACAATGCATCATGATACTTTCAACCACAATTCTTGGAGGAAATGTGCGATGCGATTTCGTTTGCTCTCCATTTTGCTTTTAACCTTGACCCTGGCAGCGTGTAATTTAGGGGCAAGTGATAATTCAAGTCAAGAAGAACCGATTGATGTTCCTACTAGTACCCCTGCCGGTAAACCGCAAGTCACCATTGATACACCCCAAGACGGTGATGAATTTGTCGTGCGCGAACCTCTTTTTGTCTCTGCAACAGTCACTGATACAGTCGGTGTAACTCAAGTTCAACTCTTGGCAAATAATCAACCAGTTCGTACTGTTTTGGTGGATCAGTCTAATAATCGCCGGAGCCAACCTGTGCTAGACTACCAACCACGCACAGCCGGAGAAGTAACTCTAACCGTGATTGCCTATCGTGGTAGTGTTGCTAGCGATCCTGCTTCTGTAACCGTGACGATCCGTGAAACCCAAGCACAAGTCACGGCGACTTCTGCCCCAAGTAATAATCAACCTGTGATTAATCCTAACGATCCAAACTGTCGTGTTTTGGTAAATGTGAATTTGAATTTCCGCACAGGACCAAGTACAGATTTCCCGGTTATCCGCACGTTAGCTGCGGGCACTGTATTGCCAGTTAGTGGACGTATCGCAGATAATACATGGCTACAGGTGACAAGCGGCTCTACTGTTGGCTGGGTCAGTGCTAGTAATAATTATGTGAGTTTATATGATGGAACGGTGAATTTGTGCCGCAATGTGCCGGTTGTCCAGTCTCCACCCACACCCACACCACGTGTGACAAATACGCCAGTTGTGACAAATACGCCAACCCCAACCCAAACCTTAACACCAACCCAAACAACGATTCCACCGACCAATACCCCCATACCTAAACCAGATTTGACAATCACAAATGTCACGGGAAATACATCATTAACGATCCCCAGCGGCGAAACGCAAGTCACTGCCACATATTCTGTCAATATCAGTAATTTGGGCGGGGCTGCTAATCAACAGTTTTCTGTTTCCGCACGGGTTGTTAATGGCGCAACATATGATGTAGGGAGCGTCGGTAATTTAGGGAGTGGGCAAATTATTAGCTTAACAGTTGATATTACCTTTACAACCCCTGGTGAGAATACGGTCATTTTTACAGTGGATAGTGATGATGATATTGATGAAAGCAATGAAGATAACAATGAACGCTTTGTAATTGTCACCGTCAGCAATTAGCAGAAATGTTCTAAAACGTGATACAATAGAGTGGGCAAGATGTCCACTCTATTTCATTTATTGCTGGATACATATATGATGCTTGTTCGACTGCTCATTATTCATAGGCAACTTAATTTTCTGGTGCGCATCAAGCAAACTTTAGAACAACTTGGTGGCTTTGAGGTTTCCTCATTTACTTCACCAGAATCCGCGTTTGAATATCTACGTGGCAAACATCATGACATTGCCTTAGTAGATTTTCAATTGCCAGGTATTGCTGGATTAGATATTGTGTTGCATTTGCGTTCTATTCAACCGGATATTGCCATTATCGCCAGCCCAGATTTGCCTGAGGTTACAGCGATCAGCCAACAGATGGGCTTAGATGGTGTTATTCATACGCCTTGCTTGGCACGCGATTTAATCCCTGTAATTCGCCGTGTGTTGGATCAACCTGAAGAAGATTTGCCAGATACAGCCGAATTAACATCTGGAAGTGATTCCGATACGTTAATTATTCAACCACCACCGCCGGGAATTCCTACAGATAAACCTGATTTTTCCACCTTAGATAGTGTGCTTGTCCGCGTGGGGGGTATGGACGAAGTTGGTTCAGAAACGCTTGATGTGGATATGAGCGATGCCGAATATGATACTTCGGAATGGGCAGCTCGAACCATTGAATTTGTACTGCGGGGGCAAATCGCTGAGTTAAAAGAACAGGAATTAAATGAGCAATCGATAGAGTTATTTAAGCAGTTAGCACAAGAAGAACCCCCCATGCCCACTTTAGAAGAAACTGGCACAGTGCATGATCTTCAACTTGTTATGTCTAGTGCGAATTTGGGGCATATTGCTGATGTGCTAAAAGAGGAAAGATATTATTTATTACCACCAGCTGTAGATGAAATTGAAACGGATAATATCCCAGCGCAAGTTGTATTACGCACAACGCTGGATGACTCCAGTTCATTAACCGATTCTTTGGAAGAGTTATTGCAACATTTGGCAACACAATTCCCAGAGACAGCTGATAACGTCCGCCCATTACCGTCTTGGGTGCGGGATTTAAATCGCTTTGTTCGTGAACCTGACTTTTTGGATGAGCTGCCCACGCTAGATACCCCGGATAGTTCTTACCAAGTCACTGATATGTCTAATCCAGATGACATTGTGACGGACTTGAATAATTTGGAAACTGAGAAATTGTACGATCCAAATTTGTACAACAACCGTCCGGCAACGTTGCCAGAAATGCCCAACACATCTGAGCATGATATTCTTCCACCATACGAGTTTGATGAATTAACACAGGAAGAACAACTTCATCCATTTGAACGTAAAGCACCAGTTCCAACGAATGAAACGCGCCTACCAACACCTATTGAAAACAATGACGATGCGCGTATCGCACAGTTAGCACTTAGTCTGACACAAGCATCATTAGAGCTAACAGCCGATGCTGTTTTGCTAACGCATGACAACCAAATTGTGGCATACACGGGTGAAATACCGATTGAAGAAGTGCAAGAGATTCAAACTGCGATCTCCAATGACTGGGATGCCAGTGAAAATGAAACACGTATCCGCTTTATAACCCTTCCTAGTAGTGGGCAAGGGTGTATGCTTTATTCACGCCTGACAGATGACGGGCTGACTTTGACAATGCTGTTTTCTAGCAATATGCGCTTACAAGTGATTCGTCGCCAAAGTGAACGCTTATTAAATGCGCTGCGTCAAGTACCAGAGCCGTCAGATGACAAACCCTCACTTATTGACGAACTCCAACAGAGAGAATTGTTGCAATTAGAAGCGGAAGCTGCTCGTGAAGTTGAATCAGCCTTGCAATTAACGTCCGAGATGGGCATTGAAGCAGATAAACTGATTGATATTCCTCAGCTACCTGCCTCATTTGAGTTTGTTGGTCCTTTACGGGCATACACATTTGTATGGATGGTGCGTGACGAACACACACTCATCACTGAACGAGTTGCTCATATCCTGGCGCGTGAATTAGAAAAACAATTAACAGATTTAGGGTGGCGTGTGGAAAATCTTCAAATTTATGAGGATTATGTATATTTGTTAGCGGAAGTCCCCAGCGAAACGCCAACACATCAAATTCTTGCTGATCTTAAACAGCGTTCCGGTTGGATTGCCTATTATATCGATAAAAAATATGATCCTGAAACAATGTGGGCAGATGGATATTGTGCGCTAGTACCCGGGCGCGAATTGGAAATAGATGAAATTCAGCGATTTATTAATTTTGCTCGTCAATAGAGGCTATGATGAAACCGACATTTTATTTGATTGACGGTCATGCTGTGGCATATCGTCAATTTTATGGCTTACCATCCACTAGTTTTAGTACCAGTGCCGGCGAACCGACCAATGCCGTATATGGCTTTACACGCATTCTGCTGGATATTATTCAGAAAGATAAACCCAAATATTTAGCTGTCAGCTTTGATATGGGCTTGAGCGGTAGGGAGACTGTATACAGCGACTATAAAGGCACTCGAGATAAAATGCCGGAAGACTTGGCTATTCAAATGGAACGAATTCATCAAGTGGTCACTGCGCTCAATATCCCTATTCTCGCTGTGGAAGGGTATGAAGCCGATGACATCATCGCAACCGTGATTGAACAAGCACCAGACGTGATGTTTTATGT
>RFHA01000393.1 GCA_003696565.1 Chloroflexota bacterium | reverse complement strand
GTTGATGATCTCGTTGCATTTTTAGAAGAGCGCAATCTCCCCCTTGATGAGATCGGAAGACAACTACTCGCTGAGCAAATTTTAGCACGGCCTCCACAACAAGGTTATCTCACAGTATCGAATGCGCTGCAGTGGAGATTACAATATAGGCGCGTCCTCACGTTGGCTCAGCAAGGGGATACTCAAGGCATTGAGAACTTAGTGCAAGGATAAGATGATGCGTTTTAAGGCGCTAGGGGATTTTCAAACACCTTTAGAGTTGGCCAAACAAATTGTTCAATGTATCATGGCACACGAACATCACTGGACGAGAGCGCTTGAACCTACTTGTGGCAAAGGGAACTTTATTCAGGCATTGCTTCAAGCCCCTATACCTCCTCAAGAAATTATTGGCGTTGAATACCAACTTCGCTACGTCCAACAAGCACGACAACTGATTAGAACCCAGCCCGATCAACGCTCATCTATACAGATCATTCATGCTGACGTGTTTAGCGTAGATTGGCAACACGACATTACTTGGAAAACATGTGGCCCATTGCTCATTGTTGGCAATCCCCCTTGGGTAACTAATGCCGCACTTGGCACTTTGAATGCCGCCAATCATCCTCAAAAAACGAACCCTAAAAATCTTCAAGGGTTAGCCGCTATCACAGGTGATGCCAACTTTGATCTTGCCGAATCAATCATTTGGCAGCTAATCCAAGCGTTTCAAAAGGATGAGCCAACTCTCGCTTTCATTTGTAAAACTAGCGTTGCTAGAAATATCTTACAACAAGCTGCCAAAACACACATCCCCATTCAGACAGCGCGGCTTTATCATATTGATGCCAAACGGTGGTTCAATGCAGCAGTAGATGCGTGCCTATTTGTGATGGAACTACGACAAGGTGCAGCGAACTATCAAGCGCAAGTCTTTGATAGATTAGATGCACCCAATCATCAACACACCATCGCTTATACTAATGGGCATTTGATCGCAGATGTTCAAAGCTATCAACAATGGGCATTCATAGATGGTACATCATCGCTGTCATGGCGTTCTGGTTTGAAACACGATGCCGCCACCATCATGGAACTGACGGACAAAAATGGAAGTTGGTATAATCGCTTAGGTGAGCGCGTAGATGTTGAACCTGCTTACGTGTATCCTCTCGTTAAAGGATCAGATATTCAGCGTCTTTTCTTGGGCAAAACGCCTCACAAACGCGCAGTCATTGTGCCACAAAAACGCTTAGGAGAAGATACCACTCACCTCGCTCATACTGCCCCCAAGTTATGGGCTTATCTCAATGAACACGCCGCCCACTTCAAAAAAGAAAATCGTCCGTATATCGCAACAAACCGCCCTTCTCCATTTTCGGTGTCGGCGATTATACCTTTTCACCCTATAAAGTCGCGGTGTCAGGGCTTCATAAAAACGCACGATTCGTCCTCTTACGTCCATACCAAGAGCGGCCAATTTTGCTAGATGATACTTGTTACTTTCTCCCTGTTGCATCATTAGTGGAAGGAGCGCTACTTGTGAGTATCCTCAATCATCCGCAAACACAACAATTTTTGAATCAAATCATTTTTTGGGATGCCAAGCGCCCTATCACTAAAAAAGTATTAAATCGTATTGACATAGCTGCTCTCATCGCTCACCTCTCGCCTGATTCATTACGTAGCATGACACGAGATTTACTGTATAAGTTGCAAACACCTTCTGAACACATCAGTGATGTTGAATATGATACTGCTATACGTCGTTATGGCGAACGGCTGAATGTTCCGCCGCGGTGACGACCCCTCTTCGGGCACTTCGCCTACACAATTGATAGCGTCAAAAAATTATTTGTAAAACCACAAGGCTTGCTGCTACAATC
>RFHA01000392.1 GCA_003696565.1 Chloroflexota bacterium | reverse complement strand
GGGTGATATACGCGATTTTGATACTGTCTGTCGGGCGATTGAGGGTTGTGATCTGGTGTTTCACCAGGCGGCGTTGGTCAGCGTGCCTCGTTCTATCAAAGAACCGAAACTCAACCATGATGTGAATGTGACTGGAACGTTTCACGTGTTTGAGGCAGCGCGCCGGGTTGGGATTCGCCGTGTAGTGTACGCTTCGTCGGCGGCCGTTTATGGGGATACGCCCAATTTACCAGCCAGTGAAAGCGATCCACCTAATCCGATATCGCCCTATGCAGTGGCTAAGCTGATGAATGAACAAATGGCGACAGTTTACAACCGGAACTACCACACACAGTTTGTGGGGTTGCGTTATTTCAATGTATTCGGTCCCCGACAGGATCCCTCTTCGCCTTATTCGGGTGTACTTTCTATCTTTTGTAAAGCGGTTGTGGCCGGCAAGGGGGTGACGATTTTTGGCGATGGAGAACAAACACGGGATTTTGTTTTTGTGAAGGATGTTGTATCTGCAAACTTGGCTGCTGCGGAAATGGAGGTATCCGGTGTGTTCAACATTGGTCAAGGGAAGGCTGTAAGTTTGCGTGAGGTTGTGAGGATTATTGAGGATATAAGTAGACGGCCGTTGCCCATCACTTTTGCTCCATCCCGTCCAGGTGACATCCGGCACTCACTAGCTGATATTTCTCTGGCTAAGCAGAAACAACTGATTTGCTATCCGACTACATGTATTTCTGAAGGTATTCATCAACTACTATACAGCTTTGGTTTCGGCTAAATAGAAGTAGCAATGTTGTAGGAAATCCCGAAATGCTACAAAGAGACGCAAATATCAATTACCACCGCAACAAACTGTACATGTTTACAAATGACTCTGCTAAAAACTCTTAAAAACGAGCGATGACTGCCATACTGGCAAAAATACCAATACAATAATGGTCGTTTACAATATCAGAACTTGGCAATGCAACTTAAAAATTGGAGGGGGTGTGCGGTCAAGTGCTCTGACCACACTGAATTTATCCCTGTTGCCTCTATCTCTGATTAAGTCCATATTTCAAATTGCTGTGCTGTACAGAAATCATTTACGTTTATGATAGAACGTGGAAAGCATTGCCCAATGCCTCTCCAGTACGGGTTCAAGTTTTTTGAGATATGTGATCATCAACCTGGAATTCGGTATACCTATGATGCTTATGGATGACGTTCGATCGGAGAAATTGGTGGGGAAAAAGGCGAAGCTCGAGTTCAACCCCCGTCATTCCGCGTATGTGCTGGCCACGTGGGCGGATATTGGTAAGGTAGAATGACTGTTAGGGTGGCGCCTCTGCACATTGTTCGAACAAGATGTACAATAGCTGATTCGGTGGTATCAATCAAATGAAGACTGGGCTCGTAGCACTGTCACCTAAAATCAAACTACGGGGGTATGAATATGAAGCAACAACTTATGGAAATCAGAGAAAATCTTTATAAATCTCTACCATGGTCCCCTATGGACTTCATACAAGATATCTCGATGGAAGGAGATCGCAAGTTGTATGTAAATACTCTGACTCGGGAACTTTCGGAGGAAGATGATCTGCGTTTGATATATGAGAAGGACCACGTGACTTTGGGTGTATTTTGCGAGCGTCTTCCTTGGGATAGCACATTTTTTGGGTATAACATAGCAAAGTTATGGGGCATTTTTCCACTAGACCCTCCCGAACATCGATTTGATTTGGACTATTCAGGTGCAATTGAGGCGCTGTTAGAGTTGGCAAATAAGCAAGGCATTCGATATCTATTTGCTACCATTGATCCAAGTGATTTGTCAACCCTCCGAGTCTTAGGTGAAGCAGGATTCTCTTTGATAGAAACGAGGGTGTATTATCATAGGGACATAACAAACTATACTTGGAAAGAAAGATTTCCTGTACGCGTCGCTACGCCAGATGACATCCGCTCACTTGGTTGGGCTGCCCAAGTCATGGTCAATCCTTTTGACCGTTTCCACGCTGATCCATTTATTAAGAAGGGGGATGCTGATAGGTTAATGTATAAGTGGGTAGAAGCCTCTATATTAGAGGGTTTTGCTGACATTACCATTGTGCCAGATGCACCAAATCCTTCTGCTTTTTGTACCGTTAGATCTCATCAAGATAAATGGAGCGAATGGAACCGCAACATTTCTCAAGTTGTACTAACGGCAGTGTCTCCAAAATTTAAGGGGTGGTTTCGGAAAATATTATCTGAAGTACATTACTATACGCGTGAAAAGATGGGGGCTGAGCACGTGTTATATGGGACTCAGATTACAAACAAACCTGTTATATGGGTCTTGGAGAGCCTTGGATATAAATTTGGAAAATGTCAACATGTTCTGCGTAAAATTATAGATTTCAAGTAATCTTGAGGAAAAAACAGATGAAACCCAACCCGCATATCATCGAACTTCCCAAAATCACCGATCCTCGCGGTAATTTAACGTTTATTGAGCAGATCCGGCACATTCCGTTTGAAATCAAGCGCATTTTCTATCTCTATGATGTACCTGGTGGAGAAACACGTGCCGGACATGCGCTTAAAACGTGCCATCAGTTTATTGTTGCTGCCTCAGGTAGTTTTGATGTGATTCTCGATACCGGTCAGTCTCGCCATCGTTACCATCTCAACCGGTCTTACTATGGGTTGTATGTCCCACCTCTTGTGTGGCGGGAACTAGAGAATTTCTCCTCAGGGTCTGTATGCTTAGTCCTTGCCTCCGAAATGTACAGCGAGGATGACTATTATCGTGACTACGATGCCTATCTGGCAGCAGTGCGTTCACCCAAACCTGATAAGGAGTGACAATGAAGGTACCATTCTTGGATTTGAAATATACATACACAGCCCTTCAGGAAGAATTGGATGCTGCTTATCACCGGGTGATGAATTCCGGATGGTATATATTGGGAGAAGAGGTTGAAGCATTCGAGCAAGAATTCGCTGATTACAACGGTGTGAGATATTGCATTGGTGTAGGCAATGGCCTGGAAGCATTGCACTTGATTCTGCGAGCTTACGGGATCGGATCAGGTGATGAAGTGATTGTACCGGC
>RFHA01000391.1 GCA_003696565.1 Chloroflexota bacterium | reverse complement strand
CCATTGCGTATGGGTAGCGGAACACGGTTTAAGATTTTAGAGGCTTTGGCTGCGGGTTGTGCTGTGGTATCAACAACTATCGGTGCACAAGGATTAGGCGTTACATCCGAGAAAGAGCTCATCCTTGCAGATACAGCGACTGACTTTGCTCATGCTATACAACGTTTACTCAATGATGCCAATCTCCGTGAAAGATTAGGGCAGCAAGGACGCGCTTTTGTGAAGGCACATTTTGATTGGTCAGTCATTGTTCCTAATTTAATTGAAGCCTATCAAGCTGTCACACACTAAAGCGGCAGCCACAACCCAAATGTACTCCCCTGAGATTCAGGGCGATAATAGACATCGCCACGATGTTGTTTAATAACGCTTTTAATGAGGCTAAGTCCTAAGCCTGTGCCCGAAATATTCTCGGTACCTTGTTGTTTTACCCTGAAAAATGGTTGAAACAATTTGTCGCGCGCGCTTTCAGGTATTCCAATTCCATTATCGGTAAACTCTACAATTACGTGTCTGTCATCAGCAAAGACGCTGATAAGAATCTCGCCTTGTGGCGGCGTGTATTTAATCGCATTGCTTAAATAATTGCTGAGCGCATGTTCGATTTGAACAGGGTCAACTTGTACAATGATTGACGAGTGCGAAGTGACGAATTCTATGGCATGTTCTTTTTGCTGAATTTGGAATGTGAAATCTTGGAGAATTTTCTCAATCAGTTGAACTAAATCTATAGGTTTTAAGTCTAAATTTATGCGGGCTTGAATTTGCTCAACATCTAGTAATTCCTCTAACATATTTGCCATGCGCTCATGAGAGCGATGAATGTTTTCGACCATCATTTTTTGCTCTTCATTGAGCATTCCTTCTAAGTCACTTGCAAGCAAACTAAAAAAGCCGATTGCCGTTGATAGCGGATTGTTCAGGTCATGGCTAGCCATACGGATCATACGAGACTTTAGCTCATTAAGGTTATGATAAGCCGTTGTGTCTGTGAGCGCACAAATAATGTGTTTTTGAGTTTCATCTTCAAAAGGAGTCAAGCTATTAGAGACCCAGCGCTCCTCACCATCTTTGCGTAAAATTTGATATTCTAAGCGTATTGTCTCGTTTGGATTGGCGTTCTTAAAGGCTTCTTCTACGGTTGGACGATATTCCGCTAGGATCATCTCAAAAAACAAGTTCGGATGATCCATAAATTCAAATTCTGTATAGCCTGTCAACTCTAAGCAAGACGGGCTAATGAAGTCAAAGTTGTAATCAGAAACGTTGTAAGAGCATACCATGTCGCCAACAGCCGAGAGAATACTGCTTAACTCGCGCTGAGAGTAGTCTAGTGCGCTTTGAACCCGATGATGACGAATCTCGTGATCAACCAGATT
>RFHA01000390.1 GCA_003696565.1 Chloroflexota bacterium | reverse complement strand
TATGTGTGACAAGCTTGGGATCAGTGTGTGGGAGGTAATCCGCGCGGCTGCCACCAAACCATTCGGATTTATGCCGTTCTATCCTGGTCCTGGCTTGGGCGGGCACTGCATTCCGGTTGATCCACATTACCTGAGCTGGAAACTGAAAACACTTAACTACAATGCGCGTTTTATTGAACTTGCCAGCGAGATCAACACCTCAATGCCATTATATGTAGTGGATAAGGTGATCGACGCGCTCAATGATGAACATAAATCAGTACGTGGATCTCGGATTGTGGTGTTGGGTGTAGCTTATAAGCGTGATGTTGACGATGTACGAGAAAGCCCCGCGCTTGATATCATCGGCTTATTGATAAACAAAGGGGCAGATGTGGTTTATCATGATCCTTATATCCCAAGTATACGCTTAGAGGATGCTCATATCATTCATAATACGCCTTATAGTGAAAAGTTACTAGAAGATGCGGATTGTGTTGTGATTATAACGGATCATAGTATATTCAACTGGCAGCATATTTTAGATCATAGTAAAGTAGTGGTGGATACACGTAGCGCGACAGAGAAACTTAAGGGTAAAGCGCGTGTCATTCCATTATAATAATCTTGTGTGTTCATCATCGTTGAGCTTATGAGTTATGGAACTACCATTTCACCTTAAAACACTACAACCTTTACCTGGTGCGCTTGATATTATCCGGTATTTTGGGCAAAATGACATCATCACCGCTGATGCAGATACCCTATGTGATGCATTAGGTTTATCGGATCGCAGCTTTAGCAAAGCAATCCGTCGTTTAGTCACAAAAGGTTATATTCTGATGGATGGTGATATGGTATATCGTCTATCTGACCAGGGACAGGATGCAGCGGAAGAACTCGCCGCTTATGATGCTACCGCCACTGCTAACCCTGCCCCCGCTGAAAAATCATCCCCCGTCAGAACAACTCATGTCATCCCCCGCCGGATGGTGGCTGTTGTCCCGATGAGCATGAAAGTAAATCAGGATGCTCCCATTACTATCGGATTTCACCCCGCCACACACCCCCATGATGAGGTGGACATATTGGTGCGGTTATCGGTATTAAATGGCGAACCATCTACCCCACAAGACATTCTATTCAGCCTAACTAACAATAGTACCGCGCAACACACGCTGATTAGCCCTGGTAGTTATGATGAAATCCGTATTAAGTTACAGGCTTATCAACTAGGCGAAATGGGTGATATAAATGAAATTGGGGGGATGTATATTGATGTACCCGTTACCGCTGGTGAAGCCAATAGCACTCAAACCGCCTACGGGATCACACTCAACATCCAGGATTAATACTCTGGCGGAAACCAACCAAACGGTGCGTCCTCTGGTAGCCAATCCGCAGGGCGTTCCGTTTGTCCATCTTGTAAGTGTGCTTGCCAATCTAACAACAACTCATCTTTACGATTAAGCCGGCGTAAATCCGATGCACGATAAATTGTTTTGCGTTCATCACTGAGTGCGATACGCGCCACACCACGCGCCAAAACATCAACCGGTATGGGAGCAACTTGCCCCAACGGTGTCCACCGAAACGGGATACGGTTACCAATCAGCGAGATAAGTTCAAAAAAAGGTGTGCGTTTTTGCCCACGGATGTACACTAGTGGCGCACGGATAATTGTCCCAGTAATTCCAACCCGCACTAGGTATCTTTCTGCCTCTCGTTTGGATTGAATATAAGAGCGGCTTAACCAAGGAGCATATGCCGCACTTAATAAAATCATCTCCGGCACGCCATCACTAACACACATGGCAGCAATATGCCGCGCACTCACAAAATTTAAGCGATGATGGGTTAAACCTTGTTTGGGGTCTGCCACTAAGCTGCCGATGGTGTTGATGACAACAGCCGCACCACGCGCCCGCCCGCGCAAGCTAGCTGTATCCCACACATCAGCTGTATACCAACGTGTCCGCTTCGCCAATGGTCCTAGACGGTCTTCTGCACCAGGGCGGACCAACAACGTGACATCTGCCCCTTCTGATAACAACGCCGCAGCAATGTTATCTCCTACTAATGTCCCTCCGCCTACCACGAGAATTCGTTTTGCCATACCCCTTGTTCCTTTCTCGGTGGTTCATTGTAATCATATGGGCGGATATTGCGCAACACTTGATTATTTATCTGTTTTTGATTAAAGTTTATTTAGTGAGATTATGGCTGTTAAGAATTTTCCTACCCGATTATAGGGTAGATGTGCCCGTTTTTTTGCTGGATGAGTTATTTGTAACCAACTAAATAAGCAGACATGCCACCGTGTTTTCCGGTCTGGTTTGTATTGGCACATTCTGAAACTACCAGCCGTAATCAAGATGATTACGGTTTTTGCGTTTAGGGACAAATGATGGGCGTAATCACCGCCTTGGAAATTCAAAAACGGAATAAAGAGCGGGTCAATGTGTTCATTGATGGTGAATATGCCTTTAGCTTAACGTTGATTGAAGCCGCCCGCTTAAAAAAAGGTCAGCAATTAACCGAACAAGACATTGCTGAGTTATGCCGTGTGGATGATGTGCATCGTGCGGTTGACCATGCTGTCCGTTTTTTGAGTTATCGTCCCCGCAGTGGTAAAGAAGTCCGCAATAATCTCAGTAAAAAATTTGATGAAGTCGTAATCGAAGCAGCCATTGAACGTCTGAACGCCCTGGGCTATCTTGATGACGAGGCATTTGCCAAGTATTGGGTTGAAAATCGCCATGAATTTAACCCACGTGGGGTGATGGCGTTGCGCTATGAACTCCGTCAAAAAGGTATCGCTGAATCCATTATTCAGTCTGTGCTAGATTCATATGATACCTATGATGCGGCTTATCGTGCTGCCCAAAACAAAGTCAGAAGTTTAAAGGTGGCTGACCGTCAGACGTTTTATCAAAAGGTTGGCAGTTATCTGCAACGTCGTGGGTTTGCTTATGATGTCATCCGCGATGTCCTTCAGCAGTTAGAAAACGAACTGACATTTAAACAAGACGATGAACAAGACTAGCATACAAGAAAGGAGGTTAGCGGTTTCGGCATATTTTGCACGAACCGTTAGCAGTCATGGGACCCGAAAGCATTCTACTTGCCCTAGCGGGTCTGGTAGTTGGTGCCGCGCTCGGTATTTGGGGCTTAACCAATTATCAGACACGTCAAGGGAAAAATCGTATACAACTCGCAGAGCAGGAAGCTCAAAAAATTATTGAGCAAGCCAAACAAGAGGCGCAACATACTTTACGCGACGCAGAGCAGAAGATCAAAGCCCTTCAGCGTGAAACAGATGAAACTATCGCCCGCCGCCGCCGTGATCTTGATCGCGAAGAAGAACGGTTGCAACGGCGGCGCGATGACCTAGACAGCCGGTTTGAACGCTTAGAAAAACGCGAACAGAACCTTAATAAGCGGCAAAGCAACCTAGATAAGCGGGAAAATGACCTCAAGCGGATGGAAACCACACGCATGGAGGAGCTGGAGCGCATCGCCCAGATGACACAAGATGAGGCGCGCGCTGAACTGCTACAAAGCGCCGAGAAAGAAGCCCGTAATGACATCGCTCGCATCATCCGCCAGGTTGAGGCAGAAGCCCGTGAAGAAGCTGATGCCCGCGCTCGCGATATTATCGCGTTGGCTGTTCAACGACTTGCTTCAGAGCATGTCAGTGAGATTGCAGTGAGTGTTGTACCGCTTCCTAACGATGAGATGAAAGGACGCATCATCGGGCGGAATGGGCGGAATATCCGTGCATTTGAACTCGCCACTGGGGTGGATGTTGTCGTTGATGATACGCCAGAAGCGGTAACAATCAGCAGTTTTGACCCAGTCCGGCGGGAAGTTGCCAAGCGTGCGATGGAAAAATTGGTCACAGATGGACGTATTCACCCAGCACGCATTGAGAAATTGGTTGAAGATGCCCGCGCTGAAGTCGAAAATAACATCCGAGAAGAAGGCGAACGCGCCGCGTACGAGACCGGTGTGCATGGGCTGCACCCAGAGATTATCCGGTTATTAGGCATGTTACGCTTCCGTACTAGCTATGGACAAAATCAACATGCCCATTCAATCGAAACTGCGCATCTGGCAGGGATGATCGCGGCTGAATTGGGGGCAGATGTGGAAGTGGCTAAAGCCGGTGGGCTGCTCCATGACATCGGCAAAGCGATCGACCATGAAGTTGAGGGGACACATGCCATTATCGGGGCGGAATTCCTAAAACGGCATGGTATTAAAAACCGTAAAATCTTAAACGCAGTTGCTGCCCATCATCATGAAGTGGAACATGAAAGTGTTGAGGCATATATCGTAGAAGCCGCAGATGCAATTTCTGGCGCACGCCCAGGTGCCCGGAGAGAAAGCCTTGAATCTTACATTAAACGGGTGAAAACACTGGAAGAAATTGCCACAAGTTTTGAAGGTGTTGAGCAAAGTTACGCGCTACAAGCGGGGCGAGAAGTACGCATTATCGTCCGCCCGGACGTGGTTGACGATCTTTCTGCGTTGCGCCTAGCCCGTGATATCGCCCGACAAATTGAGGAGACCATGCAATACCCCGGTCAAATCAAAGTTCATGTCATCCGTGAAACACGAGCAGTTGATTACGCAAAATAAGGTATAAAACAAAAAGCGGTTACCATATATTGGCAACCGCTTTTTTGATTCTGTGATGAAATTTATGAACCAGATTCTTCTGTTACTGGTTCCAGCAATTCGCCAGTCAACCCATCCACGCCGGTATCCAGCTCACCAGATTTCAGCATTTCAAAGACTGCCTGCACTTCATCAATCACTTCCTGGGGTACATCCGCATCATGCGGCGGTGCAAACCCAATCCCGTCATTCGCTGCT
>RFHA01000389.1 GCA_003696565.1 Chloroflexota bacterium | reverse complement strand
ATAAAAAGTTTCATCTTTACCTCCATTAAATTATTCACCAGTTGCCATGTTTGTAGAAACTGATAATGTCCTTTGACCAACGATTGGTCATGCTAACGTTTGCTTGAGCGGTGGGCAGGTTGGGAAACTACTTTCGGGTTAACCAAATACTTGAAAAAAAACCGATCTTGCCCGTCCGCTCCAAGCGTTGTTAGCTGTCTTTGTACAAAGAATTGCTATTTTCGTTGACGTATAGTTTGGATTAACGTACAAAACCGTTTCCACTCATCCTTTGATAATATAATGCAGTCTTGTTGCACTTCTTTAATTGTTAACATTAATCGTGTACGTTCTTTATCTTTTTCCAGGGTTAGCAAACTGTTTGGGTATACTTGAAAGTGTAATTCATCAAAGTCATGACGGATATGATTATAAATTTCACTCAACAATGAAGCAGGAAGGTCAACAACTAACCCATATTGAAAAAAAATAATCCGGATTTTATTTTCAATAGTGCCATGTAAAACTAAATATGTGTCATCTCTGAAGATGGTAGTGAACATTTGTGATGACGCATAGTGTTGAAGCCAAAAGTTTTTTGATGCTTCAAGCACATTTTCTTTATATTTCCAATTTTCTAATTCCACCCTTAGCACGCATCCATCAGAACATTTGTATAATGGGTCTGTTGGTTTACTTGGAAAGGGGGGAAAACAGACAAAATTATCATCTCTTTGGATAACTTTGTCGGAGATGGCACAGTGGCTTTTCCCAAAAATCACCAAAGCCATGTTACTCCTCCAGCCAATCAGCAAAAAACTTAAACCAACTATTGTTTTCTGAGATGATTAACGACCATTTTTGTTGTAAGGCCTGAAGAGTTGTTAAATCAGCATAGGAAGGAGCAACTTGCAAACCAGGATGCGTGTGGGCTATCAAACGGACTGTATTTTCAGGAAGAACCACACTATTGGCAGTTCCTCTAATTAGAATTCGTGAACCATCAGACAAACGGGCCAATGCAAATTCATGGCCCGTGACTTGTTGTAACTCCGCCATTATTTGACTGGTGATGTCACCACGGGAAACTGCAATACTTGATCCTGAATTGGGTAAAGATTGCAAATAGTATTGTGCTTGAGTGCTTATTTGGGATGCCGCACCGAGTTCATTTGTACAGTCTCCATCGCTGCATAAAGTATTAGCGGTATTAGCTATTAACTGCGCTTCATTTGTGCAATCGCCATCTGCACAAGCAACTGTGCCCGCCCCTAAAGCCGGTTCAACCAATGCTGCACAACCCGCCCCCGTACTACATACCACTCCCGCGGTACCGAGAGCCAAAGCTGTATGAGCTGCACCTTCTGTAATGACATAACTTCCAGCGGCAACCTTCTCACCGAATGATGCGTCGGGGTGTTGCATAATACCTAGTGCCTGATCCAAATTGTTACAAGTTGTGTCGTATCCTAGGGCAGTCCAGCCACGAATGAATGAAGCTGGTCCCCAACAATGACCGGAAGGATCAATCAGGTTAATGGGATTATTCCGAACGTAGGAATAACGGTTCCAGGCTTGTGGGTCTGTCAGATCAGGTACAAGTGTGTCTGAGCTGACAAAACGGCCGATTCCCGGCGCATAATAGCGCGAATTCATGTAAATCAGGCCAAGGTCGTCATTATGCTGGTGTCCCATGTACCCTCTGTCAGTAATTTCACTGGAAACGCCAGAACGTCGCTCTCCGTAAGGATAAAAACGGCTTATATCTTCAACTGGATTGCCATCTTCATCGCTAACTGCGACAATGCCACCTTGGTGATCCGTGTGCAAGTAGAACAAACCATTATTATCTGGATTGGGGTCTCCAGAAACTCGTACAGCAACTGGCTGCCCGGCAACCCTGTAAGTGACACGCTGAATAACAACTTCGCCTGTCTGCGCGGACGTCGTTTGAGCTACTTCCTGAGTCTCATCTGCCAGCACACCTTCATTACTTGACGACACTGACCAAAATAGCAGTCCCAAAGTCACGACTGTAACTAAAGCCAATAATTTAAGTGGCAATTTGGATAATTTACGGTGAATTTTTCGCTTGATGTTAACTTTTTGTTTCCGGGGTTTTGGCGTTTGGGTATTAGTTTCCTGTGGTTGAAGCTTTTGGCGCATAACCTTTCTCTGCTTTTTGGCCCACTTTT
>RFHA01000388.1 GCA_003696565.1 Chloroflexota bacterium | reverse complement strand
CCTTGTTCATATCCATCACCGGTGTGACACTAGCATTGAGGCGGCGGATTCTTGTCAAATAATATCTAATTAGCAAAGCGGGAGGCACATCACATCCTCCCGCTTTTTTATAACAATCCCCCTATTTTTTAGCTATTCAGTTAAATAACATATCCAAATCCACGGGCTTCATAAGCAGTTTTTTCACTTGTTCTTTACCAAGTGCCAGGGTGATCTTATCACGATAATCTATCGCCTCTTCACGGATAGCACTTTCGGTAGAATCATGTTGAATCACAAAATCAATCAACCGGAGTGCATTTTCAGATTGCCCAAGCATGTAGTACAGTTCCCCAAGATAACATATCGCCGTTAACCAATTGACTGTCAGCTGATATTGATTGGCTAGGTGAATGTTGGACTTCAATAAGATATGGGCTTCTTCAATTTGCTGCGTTGCCAACAAATATTTGACAAGCATATTGTTGCCCACAACCACGCCATAATAATTCTTAGCTGCTTCAAACGCGGGAACAGCTTGTAAAATCAGGCTTTTTGCACGGTCATACTGTGCCATATCAAGCAAGACATTACTCAAGTTAATCTTCAAGTAATTACTGAACATCTCCATATTGAGCTTTTGGCTGAGCTGTAAAGCCTGTTCTAGCGCATCGATCGCATCCTGATAAGTTTTACGATAATAAGCGTTTGTGCCATATTCCAACAAAGCATACATCAATGTCTCGTCCAATTGGAGCTGTTCCGCCAGGGCAATCGCCTCTTGTAAGATGATCTGCGCTTGTTCATATTCGCTGGTACGATTATAAATACTTGCCAGTATCGTTTGTGAGCGGATGAGTTGATTTTTAAAGTCGAACTGCTTATATAAGGCAACCGATTTTTGCCCAGCAACTAGTGCATCGTCATAGTTACCCTGATAGATATATAAACGAGAAAGCGTGCGATAAATCGGCGCAAGCTCAAAAATATCCCCTAACGGTCTTAATAAATTAAGTGCTTGTTGTGCGTCTAAAATTGCTTCATCTGTTAAGCCAATGTGTGTTTTAATCTCCGCAAAGGCACGTAAAACCATCCCCTTTTCCAAAGGTAGATTTAACTCATCAAAGATTTCAAGGGCTTTTTGCGCATAGCTCAATGCCTGCTGATGATCCTGATTATATAACACGTGATACAACTGAATATAAGCAGATGCTAGTTCATAAGGAAACATTCTCGCCTGTTCCAGCACCTGAAGAAGAAGCGTTTTAGCTAGTGAATAATCCCCCAAAAGGCGCGCAAACCTACCCCAATAGATTTTAGCCCGTACACTTAACAAATCATGATGCGGTTTAGCATGACTAAACTGTTGAAAAATCATCAACGCTTCTTGATAATAACCTTGTATATCATAGAAGAGTGCAAGGGTGGGCAAAGCGTCTAGCATAAGATGCGCTTGTTGATGTTCAAGGGCAAGCATACATGCTGCACGGATCGAATTAAACTCGAGTTGTAAGCTGTTTTTAGCAGCTAACATCCCCTCCCCTCTTAACTCCGGCAGATGATCTACCAATAATTGATTGACATAACGGATAAAAGCCAACACAACTGTCATATATTGCTCAGGCGATTGGCGTAATTTATTTAATGCAAACTGACGAATCAGTATATGCAAGTCATAGAGTCCTTGTGCATTGCGTTTGATTAAGCCTTGCGCCGCCAAGGTTGCTAACGATGATATACGGACATCCGCCACAGCTTTAGCCGCAGGATAACTAAAATTACCAGAGAAGATCGCCATACTTGCTAAAGCTTGTTGATTAGTGCTATTTAAGAGTCTCCATGAATACTCGAAGGTATCTTGCAGGCTACGTTGGCGTTCTGGAATGTCATGCCAATTTGTCTCTAACGCCTCTTTATTTTGTTGAACTTCTTGCAAAATTTCGGGCAAGCTCAACACACTAACCCAGGTAGCGGCTAATTCAATCGCAAGGGGAAGCCCTGCTAATTGTTCACAAATTTGTTGAATGATCTCTGATTGATTCAGTTCAAAGCGTTGTTCCACCCGTAAGGCACTATCAAGAAATAACTGCTCCGCCCCCTCAGTCATACGATCTACGGTAAACACCCATTCTGCTTTTAGATTAAGTGGTGTGCGTGAGGTAATTAATAACTTGACGGTAGATACCTGTTGTAAGATTTGTTCTACCAAAGAAACATGCTCAAGCAAATGCTCAAAGTTATCTAAAATGAGCAACAGTTGCTTGGATGATAAATAAGTGAACAATTGTGTTTCTTGCAAATCTCCCTCAACAAACTGGAATCCGATGGCATCTGCGATTTTGGTGAGGATAGCATAACGATTAAATACCCCCACTAACGGCACAAAGAAGATTCCATCTGGGAAAAAAGCAAATACCTGGCGCGCCGTATGACATGCTAGGCGTGTTTTTCCAGAGCCACCTAACCCCGTAAGAGTCAATAAGCGACAATCATCATTTTTAAGGTTAGCGATTAACTGTGCCACTTCATCACTCCGCCCCCGAAACGGATTCGGCTGTGGTGGTAAGTTATGAGGGGTTGTTGGGGTAATCTCGTCATAATAAATAATCGGAAAAGAGGGCAAAATGCCGTCTTTAAGGTCTTGATAAAGTTGATTGGTTTCATCGGATGGCGCAACCCCAAGTTCATCCAACAAAATTTGTTGGCAAGTAAGATATTGTTGCAGCGCACCCGTTTTATTACCAGTCCACGCCTGCAAGCACATCATGTAACGATGTGCTTCTTCATTAAAGAGGTCTAGACCCAGCCAACGCTGCCCATATTGCATTGCTGCATCCAATTGTTGTAAAGCAGAATACCCTAAAACCAGCTTCCGCAAAACTTGTTGATAACTTAAGCGCAACATCTCTGTTTGCATCAACTGCCAATCTTCAAACTCTGCCACATTAGGGACAGTAAAGCCGGCAAGAAAATCATCAGTATATAACTGATAAGCCGCTTCATAATGTGGCAAACACGCCATACAAACTTCATCTGGATGATGTTGATGGGTTAGCGGGATTTGTACGGCTGTTTGAAACGCCAAGACATCTAACCAGATCGGTTTTTCTGGGGAGATTCGGATTGTATCACGATCAACCACTAACCAATCATCGCCAATTGCTTTGTTAATTGCACAAAGCGAAACACGCAAATCTGCCCTGGCACGCTCTGGATCATAATCGCTCCACAACAAATTTGATAATGCATCTCGCGAGATTGGTTGATCTCGCATCGCCAGATAGCAAAATAAAGCCAGTGCCTTGCGCCGACTAATTTTGATAGGTTTGTCATATAAGCTGATACGTGGCGTGCCAAAAAGAAAAATTTTGAGCATATACCCTCGATTATGCAACGTTTTTGTAACAAGAACGCTATATAGTTATCAACAATAAAAGATACTCAAATACATGAGACCCGTTTTAACTACAGTATATCTTAAAAAACAAATGGGAAAGGACCTCATCTCATGCGGCGTTTAATCTTATTTATCTTGATACTTTTTATTTGGTATCCAGTCAAAGCACAAACCGAGACCTGGTTTGCTTGGACGTATGATGATCTTAACGGAGAGATGATTCAGCTTGATTCCACAGGTTTTACACGTAAAAGTGTTATTTTACCGACCATCTCCGGTTATACCTATCCTTATAACGTTGCTGTTGCGCCACAAGGTGACCGCGTCGGATACACGCTCAGCGGTAATACAGGTGATCTCATTTTTACCGTGTTTGATTTAGTGAGCAACGTCAACCTGATGTCTTATCGGGTACCGTTATCTGGTGCGTCGGATAGTTTGACTTATGCGGCTCCGTCAGAAATCTTCTCACAAGATGGCTCTCAAGTGGCGTTTGCCTATGCCACACCAACCGAATGGACGCTCTTGGTGTTAGATATGTCTGGGCAGATAATCCAACAGACTAGCCGCGCTAACACCAGTGAAATCCCAGTGCCGATGTGGTTCGACGGTAATATTGTGCATGTTGTGATGATGCCATTGGCGGCGGGCGGGTTCGCCAGTTTAAGCAGCGCACAGTGGGATATTACCACCAACACACTCCAACCTACTGATCGGTTTCCTACTATCATGGCTGATCTTGAGCCGCGCACCGGTGAAATCATTTACCCAATGTTAGATACACAATTTAGAGATCGTTCCGCTGATATGTTTGGCATGGGGTTTCATCAAAACAGTGTGCAAGTGGCATTACCTAACAGTGTTCCGTTTCCTTTTTATGTGGATGAAAATAACAATATCGATTCAGCATACTTTATCCAAAACGGTGAACGTATTCTGTTACAAGTGACCCAAATTGACGGTGATTCGTATGGCGCGTTAACCATTATTGAACGTGATGGGGTATATGCTGGGTTACTACCTTATGAAAATTTATGGATTGACAAGATCATCGGCGTGGGGGATGGGTTTATCTTCAGCGCAGCGACCACAGAATTAGAGCGTTTTTTCCCTACGTTGCGTGGGGTAAATAGTACAGCGGTGGTTTATGTGCCAACAACAACCCAAATTCAAGGCAATATCGGTCAAGTTATCTTTACGGGGATCAGCGGCACAACCGCGCGCTTGGTATGGGCACAAGACCTTGTTAACCGTCCATTGCCCAACACCGCCGCCTGGAGACCCGTTGGGATTGTTTCACCCAATCCACCATCTAATAATGTCAGCGTCGGCATGAGCGATCAATTAATGATTGGCGGTATGGCGCGGGTCACACTTGAAGGTGATGGGTTAAACTTGCGCACTAGTCCATCCATAAATGCCCCAGCGGTCACACAGTTAAACGCATTAGATATTCTGAATGTCATTGGTGGACCACAAACCGCAGATGGCTTTGTATGGTGGCAAGTTTCTGATGGCAATGTCTCTGGATGGGCGGCTGGTGGTGACCTCAGTGAATTGTGGCTAGAAGTTTATACCGGCGGCACATTACCACCACCAATGACAAGCACCGATTATCCGGCGTTGACTTCGCCACAAGATGGCGATGCGATATACGCTTTCCAGGTCAGTTTTAATGGACAGCCGTTGCCGCTGCTATTTCAATGGCAAGCCGTCCCGAATGCGCTGGAATATGTGTTAGAGTTTGAACAATGTGACGCAACGACCGGAACATGCACCCCTATCATGGCATTTTATACGCCGTTGACAGAATACAGTGTTAATCTATTTGATTTTGGTTATGGGTTGTATCGTTGGCGTGTGGTAGTCACTGGCGGTGGCGCAAGCGAATGGCGATATTTCACGTTTGAGCAGTAAATTTTTAATCACTATATACTATAAAAATCTACAACATACGCTAGGGGTTTCTATGAGCAAACATAAAGTTTATATTGCAATATTGGTCGTTTTGGTGCTAGCTGGTTCAATCACTGCGCAAGGCACAATACCATCAATCACCGCTGTTTATTATGAAAATGGCAGTGTGATGGTGTATCAGCAATCCCGCGATGAGACTATTACGCTTTTAACTGCGGATGAAATCCCTGAAGGAGCGTATGTCAATGCTAGTCTCGCACCAGATTCATCTTATGTCGGTGTGATTGTGGAACAAATATCAATCAATATTTTCTCATATCCTGAGAATTTATCGGGTCAAACTATTGAAACAGCGGATTTAACCAATAAGCTCTATCTATTTAGCTTACCTTCTGGGGAAAAAATTCTGGAACGTAACACACTAACAGACGATTTTGTGATCGAATTTTTTATGCCTGGCGTACTTCTTGAACCAATTTTGGAGAGCAACATCGGGGTAAGCTGGTCACCAAATTCCAGCCGTGCCGCCTGGATAGAAGGAACCCCACATACTGGTGAACATAATGGCTTTGGACAGTTAGTCATCTTTAACACATCAGACAGCAGCGTAACCGAACTCGGTGCGCACGACGGCACCCCTTATGATTTATATTGGTCACCAGATGGGCAATATGCTGTGTATCAAGCTGTCACCAATTTCGGTACAGGTGCAGGAATCAGCACATCAGGGAGTTATGTTCTGTTGCCGGATAACACCACACGCCCCTTACCACTGCCAGAAAGAGAAAATGTTTCTTCAAAAACAATCTCACCACATGGTTGGTTAAGCGAAACACAATTTGTTTTTTCGATGTTCTCACCATATGACGGAGCAGCCGGATTATCTGTTTACGACGTATCCACTGACACACAGGTAGACATTGTTCCCTTTGATGTGGAGTTGACATATAGTGGAACAACTATTCAACCCAAAACAGGGCAAATCGTAGCCACATTTGCCGGTTATCAAATTTTGGACGATGTTCATCCAGGTACATATCTTTTCCGTAGTATCACCAGTGCACCGGAATTGATCTATCAAGACGAGACAAATGAGGGAGCAGATCGTGCGGCATTTATCTCATCCGACATGGTTTATCTGTATACCTATGATCCAGATATGCCTTATCACGTGATCTATAACACCACAACAAATGAGATCACACCAGAACCAAGGATAACGGATTATGCGTACACCACATCACACGGGGCGATATTCACCTATAACGATGGTGGTGTCACGATGATACACCCACTTTCCGAAGATGATTTACCCGTGGAATTACCTGGTGTCACCCCAGATACTCTAACTTGGTTAAGTGATACTGTTTTTGTCAGTTATAGTGATACGATGATTCATATCGCCACAACAATGGGAGATTTATATACCATTGCCCTCCCCAATGCTACGACAATTTTTGACGTGAAAGGTGAATAATATAATGAAACGCTTATTAGGTTTATTCTTGCTGTTAGCTCTAGTTGTGCCAATCGTCGCACAATCAACATATACTGATGACGGCAGCGGGATCAGCGTGGTCGTCCCCGCAGGATGGACACCAGTCCCCGTTCAGGATGGGTTAATTGTGGTCAGTGGCGACGAATTAGCAGCTATCTGGTTTCAGTGGTTTAATGCACAACCAGGTTCCACGGTGGATAATTGCCTGCAACAAATTGTGGATACATTTGCTTCTGGCTTAAACAACGTTAGCAACATCACGCAGGATAGCGAAGCACCAAACCTAGCATCATTAGAATATGAAAACGGTAACGGCTTCGCCATGATGACTTGCAATGTGATTGACTCACGAATTTTAGGGATATTATTGGCAACAGATAACAGCACTTATGATGCTTATTGGCAAATCATGGCAGATATATTTGATAGTGCATCCCTGGTTGAAGAGACATCCCAAACAGCCCCTGCACAACCGCCAGTACAAGCCCCTCCCGCTACAGCTTCGGGTAACATCAGTATTCAGGTTGCCCCTGGTTGGGTTATTAGCGATCAGGGGGATAACTTCTTGCTCGTTATAGATAGTCAACAGAGCGGTGCTTTGCTCTATGTCGGTTACGATCAACAAGCTCCAGGTATGACACCGGTTTCATGCCTAAACGATTTCTTAGCTGAGCTAGGCAATGCTGGCATTGCAGGCATTCAAGTTACTGCGTCAGAAGAGTTAGATGCGGAGACAGTTTATGCAGAATTTACCCACACGAATAACACAGCCAGTGGTGCGGCATCTTGTCAGATCAGCAGCGGCATGTCTTATATCCGCGTTTTATCTGTTCCAAACACGTTATATGAAGCATATTGGTCATCTATGATTGACATGCTACGCACTGTACAATTCCCAGGGGATCAAGCTATGACGCAGCAAAGCACACAAGTCCAGCCACAAACAACAAATGTCGATGATCCTTTCGCGGTACTAGGAGGGATAGCCCCGGTTAATGTACCACAACTACCACAAGGGCAACCCGCTGTGATCGAATCCGCCCCACCTGTGCCCGTGAACATCAGCTATACCACTTGGGTAGACCCTATTGAAAACGCCTTTGCCATTGAAGTCCCGGTTAGTTGGACGGTAGACGGGGGAATGTATGATGTATTCGGGACAAAACTCCCGTTCTATAGCTTGCTATCACCGGATGAATCAATTCTAATTTTCGTCGGACAAACTGAGATTTTGCTCTCATTGCAACCTAGCCCTGCATGGGAGCAAGCAGGCTATAGTGAAGGTACAAGCGTCTATGCCGATAACAGTTTTTATGTACGCATTGCCAGCTATCGCACTGGAGCACAAGCTGCCCAAGAAATTGTAGAAGCCAATATCGCGCCATTGTGTGAACAATTTAACATCACAGAGGTCCGTGATAGGCAAGATTCCAGCGGCTTAACGCCAGATCAATCGGCTTATGTCAGTGCTGGCGAAGTTGCATATACCTGTGTTATTGAAGGAACCCCAGCCGTTGGGTATCAATACGCCGTGACCTATGCCACAATTGACCCAACCTATGGCGAGGTTTGGACTATTCAAGATATTTTTGGTTTTATCGCAGAAGCAGGACGGGAAGAAGAAGCGATTGTTGCTTTAACCCATTCGATGCAATCCTTCACACCGAATGACCAATGGCTTCAGGCATATCAGCAACAACAACAGCAAATTATACAACAAGCGCAAGCCCAAATGGACGATGCCGCTTATTATGCAATGCTATCTGAAATTTCAGCGATGGAACACGAAACCACTATGGCGATTATCGGGAATATGGGTGGTGATGTGACATGGGAATGGGAATGGGAGTACGATTATGGCTGGTAAAATACTGCTCTTTGTATTGATTGTGTTAGCAAGTGCCTTCCGTGTGGAGGCACAGCCTGATTTTGAATTGCGGAATATCATCTTACGTTATGATGGCACACATGAGTTAGGGACGTTTGCAGTGGTTGTTTGCAATCATGCGATAATCCCCGCCCGTGATTTTGAAATTAACCTAGAAGCAAACGACACCACCATCACCATCGTAGGAGAGCGACTGAACCAAGGTTGTATGCATTTTTTTGATGCCGAGTCATCTTTTGATGTATTCGGTCTTCAAGATGGTCAGACAGTGACCGTAACCGCTACTTTACAAGATCAAACCTTACAACAGGATATCGTTGTAGACACGTTATCTCATCAGGGAGAACGCTCTAACCCAGATATGTATGAGGCTTGTATGCAATCCGGCAGCCATGCAGATTGCTATCATCTGATGTTTGATACACCCACGCCCGATGAGATCAAAGTTCAAAGCGGTTCATATTTTGTCATCACCCCCATAGATCATGAGCGATTGGCGGCGTTTTATCTGTTTGATCTACTTCAGTGTAGCCAAAACATCAGCGAGTATTTTGCGGTAGATGCTCCACCTGTCATCATGCGGCGGCTCATCATTTCTGATGGTTATTCTGGCAGTTATGCAGCGGTTGATGACATCACTACATTAAATACTGACGCTGGATTCCGCAGTATGGGGGCAAACCTCCCAAACTGGTGGAACCAAATTAACAATGGTGGTTGTGGCGATCCACATGAAACTACCCACATCTTTGTGAGCGAAACAGTTCTACCTGGTTGGCTCAATGAAGGACTAGCCACATTTATGGAAGACACCTCACGCACAAATCATCACAGTCCAATACCAGTGAGGTGTTTATTTGATGAGAACAAATTTGCCACGGAATATGCTGGTGAGGTGACATTCACGAACTTGATGAACGATCAGTTTGACCCAACTGTGCCAAGCATTTACTACTATTTTTCAGCAGCATGCTTTTGGGTTTATCTGGAAGATCAATATGGACAAGAGACAATCCAGCAAATTGTGCAACGATTAATTGAGAATCGTGATGTCGTTTTTCAAGGTTGCCCAGCAGATGAGAGTGAACGTCCAGACGTGTATTTTATCCGAGATATTGTCAATCCAGTATTAGAGACAGATATCACGCCCATCTTGACACAAATGTATGGAATCACAAGCGATTTATATACAGGATGCGAACGATGAAACGCCTCTTTTTGCTATACTTTATGATCGTGATGGTGTCGACCTTCCACCACCCCTCACAAATACAAGCACAGTCCAATGCCGAATGGACAATTATGGTATACGGTGCAATGGATAACGATCTGGAAAAATATATTTTTGCCGATCTTCAAGAGATTCAGATCGTCGGTAGCACACCTGATGTCAATTTCATCGCACAGGTTGACCGGACAACGGGCTATGAAACGCGCGGTGGCGATTGGACGGACACACGTCGTTTTTACCTAGAACAAACCGTTTTACCAAACTATACCCTGGAACAAAAAATCACCCTGACAGCGGAGTATTTTGCTGGTCAGGGAGCAGGTACAGTTGAGCAATTAGCCCAGGAACTCACTCAAATCGCTAATAGTGACTCTGCTTTATTTGATCGAATTTTTCAGGTCAATTTAATTGATGTGAATTTTGATTTACAACCGGTGGAGATCATCGGTGAAGCAGATATGGGAGACCCTCAAACCCTAGCGGATTTTGTCGCTTGGGGAATTACGAACTATCCAGCGAATCGTTATATGTTAGTCATTTCTTCACATGGGAGTGGCTGGGCAGGTTTAGGACCGGATTATGACAGCGGTCAATCCATGTTAGAGTTGAGTGAAATCGAAAGCGGTGTGAGAGCTGCATTAGATGCCACGGGGGTTGATAAGTTAGATATTATCGGTTTTGATGCGTGCCTGATGTCGCAATATGAGGTTGCCAGTGCGCTACAAAGCATCGCTGATTTTTCCCTAGCGGCGGAAGAAGTTATCCCTGGGCAAGGATGGCAATATACCGAACCCATGCAGGTATTGGTCAATAATCCAACCATGGATGCACGTAGCTTAGGACAAGTCATCATCGATGCGTATGTTAATGGATATCGTGCCGCTGGGATCACCAAAGTGGATTTGCACCTATTGGACTTATCTCAAATTGGGCAAGTGATCACTGCGCTGGCAGAATTTGACAATATCATCAGCACAGATTTAGCCGTCTCGTTAACCGCGTTAGCAACTGCACGCCAAAGCGCACAATCTTTTGGCATTGATCCTTCGGTTGGGGATAATGGATATTTCTCATTCATTGATTTGAAGGATTTTATGCAACGGCTATATATCCAGAGCTTGGATCGTCCCAATCTGCTAAATGCGATTGATCGACTGGTTCAGGCTGTTGATGCTGCGGTGGCATATTCATCTGCAGACGAATATCTTCCTGGAGCACAAGGCATGTCTATTTACTTTCCGCTTAATACACAAATGTATACACTATTCGGCGGGCAAAAAGGCTATGCTTTTGCCTCCACCGGTGCCCAACTGTGGAATGGGTTATTGAATGACATCCATGAAACCATCAACAATCAGATTGACCCATCCTCCCTATCCGTACAGATCACCCAAGCACCAGATACTGGTAATTTATATGACCCACCCTCCATTTATTTTAACTATAGTGGGATTGGGATCAACAGCGTTAAAGCGGTTGTGCTACTGCAACTCAATAATGGCTCAGAAGTGATTTTAGAGACTAGCCTGATTGCACGCACCGTCACTGCCGAACTTGGTCAACAGCTTTATGAGTATCTGGATTTTAGCCCAAGAGACACCAATATCTATACTTGGTCTCCTAAAATCAGCGTATTAACAGATGGCAACCAAAGTGTGCCTGTCTTACTTGTGCCACGCGGCATTAGTGAAGCCCTAATACGTGGGGTACTATTAGATCAAGACTTCAATATCATCAACGATGCTGTGTTGATCTATAATGGCACGACACAAGAGGTTACCAATGTGATCAGCTTTGCAGAAAATGGCGCACCCTTTCAACTCAGTCCTGAGCCTGGAACATATTTTATGCCAATATGGGAGACACTTTCACCCAATGGGGAACTAGCGGTGGAACTGTCACAAGTCGCGTTTGACATCAGCCGAGAACTACCACAAGTTAACACAGTTGCGGCACCAGATGGCATGTATCGAATCGGTTTTGAAATTATTGACCTAGCAGGAAATGCTGTGTTTGACGCTGCTAATGTGACCATTATCAACAGCGGGCTAGACCAAAATTGGCAGAGAAGCAACTTATTTACACTGGGGTTAAGCTTCTTATATCCCCTAGATTGGTCAGAGCCATCGCTCTTCTTCCGTGAAGATGGG
>RFHA01000387.1 GCA_003696565.1 Chloroflexota bacterium | reverse complement strand
GGCCCATATTGCTATGATGGACATGATGGTATGGATTATGCTCTGCCATGTGGCACTCCAGTGTTAGCTGCGGCAGCCGGAACAGTTTCCTTCGTTGGATGGAATTACGGAAATACTGTAATCATTGATCATGGCGATGGCTACACTACTTTTTATGGACACCTGCAAACCGGTAGTTTCAATGTCAATGTGGGTGATACCGTTCAAGCAGGCGGCACTGAAGCCGCACGTACTGGTTGCTGATTATCGTTTCAATGTCAATGTGGGTGATACCGTTCAAGCAGGACAACAAATCGCATTGAGCGATAATACCGGCAATAGTGGCGGATGCCACCTTCATTTTGGGGTTTATCATAATGGCCTTGTTATCGATCCTTTTGGATGGACAGGTAACGGAACCGACCCAATATCCCTGCCTAATACTGGCGGGGAAGGATCGAGTTGTCACTGGGGTGATGGTCAATGCTTTGATGTTCTTGTTGAAGATAAAAGCAACAGATTTTATGAATATGGCACTGGATGGGATAATTGGAGTACGGGTGGAAATAGTTGGACACAACATTACATACCAAATACAGTTAGTTCAACATCATCTTATGCTCGATATCGTCCGTATATTCCTCATAGTGGGCCATATGCCGTGTATGCTTGGATTCCTTCAACCCTTGCTACGACAAATAATGCCAGATACGAAATATCTGACGGGGGAGATGTGCAATATGTTTATGTTAATCAACAAATATATTCTGACGAATGGGTCTACTTAGGCAGTTTTCAGTTTTGGAAAGGAACAGCAGGATGGGTGCGTTTAACTTCAAGGACAGGCGAAGCAAATGGGAGCAGATTGGTAGGATTTGATAGTATAAGATTCAGGCAATATCGCACGTACATACCTATGATTATAAAATAGGTCTCATCGGTTAATGTTCAAACCTGCGAGGTTTTGGGTCACCAACTCAGATGAACGGTGTACTGGAATTTCGCAGGTTTTCTAAAATATGGAGCAGATGTTGTTAGGAGATGAGTTAATCCAGTGAACGGTAAACTTGGCTTATTTTGCGTATTGCTTTTACTTTAGTTTCGGCTAACTCTAAAGTGACGATGGCGAAGACATGAACCATAATTGTAGGAAAACCCAAAATCTTACAAAGAGGTTCAAATGTCAATC
>RFHA01000386.1 GCA_003696565.1 Chloroflexota bacterium | reverse complement strand
TTGAGCGATGTCTCAGAAGAAAGCTTGTATGCTGGGCTTGGTCTGGGTGTAGATGTACAAGATTTGTCCTCAGATGAAATCAAAACTGACCGTTTAGTGGTGAATATGGGTCCACACCATCCTAGCACACATGGCGTGTTCCGCATGGTGATTACGCTCAATGGTGAGACGATCGAGACGCTTGAGCCGGTGATGGGGTATCTGCATCGCAATCATGAAAAAATCGGCGAGCGCAACACTTATTTGCACAACATGCCTTTTACCGATCGCTTGGATTACATCTCCAGTATGGGCAATAACCTGGGGTATGCGCTGGCAGTTGAGCATCTCTTAGCGATGGGCCCACGCTGGAATCCGCCGTCTTATCGTGCAGAAGTCATCCGTGTGTTGATGACAGAACTCACTCGTATTGTGAATCACTTGTGGTCTGTTGGGTTCTTGCTTAATGACCTGGGGGCATTTTTTACGCCGATGCTATATGCGAACAACGAGCGTGAAAAAATCTTGGATTTCTTTGAAGCCACTGCTGGTTCACGATTGATGTGCAATTATATGCGTTTTGGTGGTGTGTTTAAGGACTTGCCGGAATATATTCGCAGTGTGGCGAACTTAGTAAATGACCGCATTCGCGAATATAACACTATGCAATTCCTGACAGACATCATTACAGAGCGGCTACCACGCTTCTTAGACGAATATGAATACTATTTGAATGAAAACGAAATTGTCAAAACGCGATGCATTGGCGTTGGGGTTTTGCCGCCAGAAATGGCAATTGCATATAGTGCTGCGGGTCCACTACTGCGGGCGAGCGGTGTTCCCTATGATGTGCGGCGTGCTGATCCCTATAGTATTTATCCCGAGTTAGATTTTGATATTCCCGTTGGTGAACGTGGCGACATTTACGACCGGTATATGGTTCGTATGAAAGAAATGCGTGAAAGTCTGAGAATTTTGCGTCAGTTGTTACCGCGTTTGGAGGCAACAAAAGGCGAACCAGTCGCTGGGATTTCTCAATATAATCCACGTGTACCGGTGGGCGAAGCCTATGGGCGTGTAGAAAACCCCAAGGGCGAGCTAGGGTATTATGTGGTCTCTGCTGGGGATAAAAAAGGAACACAAAATCCGTGGCGATATCATGTTCGTGCCCCAAGTTTTATTAACCTGACGGCATTAGGAGCAATGGCAAAGGGTCATAAAGTCGCAGATGTTGTGACTATCTTGGGTAGTATTGATATTGTATTGGGTGAAACGGATCGTTAGAGGAGATAAGATGTACGGAAAAGGTATTTTACGCGGGTTAAGTGTTACTTTCAAACACTTTATACAGACTTATGTAGATGATCTACGCTATGGTTGGCGTAAATACAGCAATAAAGAGGATAATTTTGCTATTCGCCAAGGACCAGAAGCCAAAGGTGCGTTCACCGTACAATACCCTGATGAAAAAATTGCTGTGCCAGAACGCTTCCGTTTTACACCATTTTTAGTTGTAGAAGACTATGATCACCCAGAACGTCCTGGACAAGATTGGTGCACAAGTTGTGGTATTTGCGCTAAAGTATGCCCACCACAATGTATTTGGATTGTTCGTGGGGAAGACCCTAATACCGGTCGTCCTATTCCTGAGCCAGAAGCGTTTTTCATTGATATTGATATTTGTATGAACTGCGGTTATTGTGCAGAATTTTGCCCATTTGATGCGATCAAAATGGATCATGATTATGAAATGGCAAGTTATGACCGCACGAAATATCATATTCATGATAAACAGCGGCTCTCTAAAGAATTTAGTTATTGGAAATCGATCGCACCGACAACGGCATATGAAGAAATGCAAGCGCGCGGTGGGTGGGAACACAGTGATGTGTTGAAAGAAAAGAAGAAGCGTGAAAAAGCTGCTGCTAAAGCAGAATAATAAACGCTTGGATTGAGTTTATACAAACCCCGGCGAGTTAAATCCCGGGGTTTTACATTAGGATACATTGATATGCGTGGTGTAAAAAAACAACATTTGCCACAAAAAACTTGTCCAGTGTGCAAACGCCCCTTTACTTGGCGTAAAAAATGGGAAAAGAATTGGGAGCATGTTGTTTATTGCAGTCAGTCTTGCCAGTCAAGAAAGCACCTTAGGAATAAGTGATAGTAAACTGAGGTATATCAATAATTTTTCTAATATAGGTTATAATTATTTGTGTTCATTGATGATTTAGGAGATGCTATGTCTGATATTAAAGAACAAGTGATGACAGCGTTAAGCACTGTTATTGAACCTGAATTGCATAAGGATATCGTTTCCTTGAATATGGTTCGTGATCTGACT
>RFHA01000385.1 GCA_003696565.1 Chloroflexota bacterium | reverse complement strand
GGCATCAACCCTGTCGGAGACGGTGTAAGACGTGTTTCGCACGCGACCGTTGTGGATGGCAAGAATCCCCTGCCTTTAGGCATGGGGAGTATGTCAAAGCATTGAATCTGTAAAGCAATTCAGGTTCAAACATTTTAATAGATATTTAGACAGAGTGTACTCGTTGGGTTAATGTGTTGAAAAATCCCAATTTCAATGAGTGCGATCACTGTCTAAATATCTAAGTACTTTATCAAGATGGATAGTTAGTTCTAAACATACTCATCGTGAATGCGCTCAATTAACGGCTCACCACGCTCAACTTTGCCTTTATAATAGGTCAGAAATTCCTGCGTCCATGCTTCAGCACGAGCAATGATAGCCGCCTCGTCTAGGTGAAGCAGTTGCTTGTCTCGCATCAACAATTCTCCATCAACAATCACATCTGATACATCTGCTCCAGTACCGTTCACCGTAATAAATGTTATCAGTACCTCACGTGTCAATGGGAAGAGACGGGTATTATTGCTTAAATCTAACGTAATAATATCAGCCTTTTTTCCGGGTTCTAATGTGCCAATATCATCTTGCAAGTTCAGTGCTCGTGCTGCTTTTGTAGTTGCCATCTCCAATGGTGTCCAAGGCATTAGCCCACGAATTTCACGTGGCATTATAGTATGTTGCTGTGAACAGGATAGCATTGCTTTAAACATGTCATGAGTGGGCATATCCGTTCCTAACCCGACATTGACACCAGCTGCCAGCATTGCAGGTACTCTTGCTACGTTGCCCAACATTGAATTTGTTGGAGGGCAATGTGCTGCCGATGTACCAGTCTCTGCATAAAGCGCAATTTCCTCATCATCTAGCACACAACTATGGAAGAACAGAGTCTTTGGCCCCATCAATCCTAATTCATAAGCACGTCGAACCTCGCCCTGTGGCCAAACTGCCCGTGCACGTTCTACCTCATCTACAGATTCAGCTAAATGTGTAGCAATACCCACATCATATTTGCTTGCCAGTGCTGCACATTCTTTCAAAAACCATTCATGACAATTATATGTTGACGATGGATGTACACGGTATGTAATTCGTCCATTCGCTGCTCCATGCCAGCGTTGGATCGCAGCTTCAGTACGTGCTAAATCGTCCTCTGGTCCTTTGGAGTCCTTCAGTTTGAGACTAGTGACTAGTGTCGGTGAAACTTCAACACGAAGTCCGGAGTCTACGGCGGCGCGCCCAGCCTCATCCGGCCACATATAACAATCCTGTACCGTCGTTGTTCCGCTTTTCAATAGATGCATTAAACCTAGCATCTCTAGGTCATATGCAGCTTCTTGCGGAATCCATGACCAAGCTGGCCAAACGATGCGTTCTAGTGCATCTTGGATACCAGTGAGCGGCGAATCAAGAAAGCCAAACAGCGTGAACATATGGCATTCTCCGACGTGGTTGTGAGCGTCAATCAATCCCGGCATCACAACTTTATCTTGGGCATCAATCTCCTGTGCAGCATTGTAGCGGGCCTCAATCTCTTTAGTGGGTCCAACAGCCACAATTCGATTATCTTCAATATAAACAGCACCTTGCTCTAAAATATTAAATGGTAAGGAAGCAATTACATACCTTGCATTTTTAATCAATATTGAACTCATCTTGATCCTTCCTAAGTTAAATAGTAACTACTCAGGTGATTGTAGTAAAAAGTATAAAATATATAGTGATCCTCAAAAGTTGGACACGAAAGTGTCCGTGCTTATTATAACACGAGTTCTAGCTGGCAAGCCAACCAATTTGCCTCAAATTCGGCAGGTGTGAGATAGCCCAACGCTGAGTGGCTGCGTTTCTGGGTATAGACCTCATCCAGAAAGCGACCGATGCAGCGATACGCATTGCCCGTGTATGCACATCCATGATAACTGCTAGATAGTTCTACAACCTCAGTTGCGAGAAAAGGGGGATTGAGAGACAATCCAATTGTCAGACAATGCTAAGGTCAAGCCGATGGATTTCGAGAATTCAGAGCGGCGGTGCGGGTGACCGCGCCAACCGCGGTTCTACCTTAATTGAGATTGCAGAGTTGGTTAAAGTGCACTTTATCTGAAGCGAGCTTTTGTATGCAAACACCAAATGGTCATTTGGAATTTCCTATTTTTTTGCCGGATGCCACGCGCGGCGTGGT
>RFHA01000384.1 GCA_003696565.1 Chloroflexota bacterium | reverse complement strand
CTAACCACTTGCACCGTATATTGCCCCGCGGGTAAATTATTAAAACAAACTAACCCGGAAGCGCGTGTTGTTGAATTTTCTAGTGTGTCCGTTAAAATGATAGCACCGCTATCATCCAACAAATTAACACTAATATTGCCGGGTAAAATTGGCTCACCTGGGTCTCGTATTTGATTAGCATTGGTATCCAAAAAAGCCCGTACACAAAACTGCCCGCCAGTGTTCTGCGCCTTTGCTTCTGGCAAAATTAAACACAAGCTTAAAATTAAGAATAAGAGACGCTGCATGAATACCCTCATGTCGATTAATACCGCCGCTGAAGGACATAAACCGCCAACATGCCCGTAAACAAAGTCAGGGCAGCTAAGCCAAAGATAATCAAACCAATATTTTGAATCAAGACACTTGTTTCATTGTTACTGTCTTGAGTAGAAGTTTCTATTAAAGCACTTGATGTTGGGTTCGTTGCCGAAAGTGTACTTTGTACACCTTGTGCTGCCCCAAACAATAACGTAAAGCTAGCACCTGGTGTTAACTCAACTTGAAATGCCGATGACGTTGTAAAGCCATACCCTTCTGGGACACTTGCAACGACGATATATCCCATACTTTGTAGGTCTTGGAAGCAAAAATTATCGCGCTCCCCGGTTGTTGTATGCTGCATAACCGTCTCTCCGGTCTCTCTTTGGAGCAATGTAATTGTACTACCGGCTAATGGCACTTCAGACACGTCAATCTTGTTGTTGATATTCGTGTCTTCATAAGTATTGACACAGATTTCACCAGTTTGAGTCATGTTATTGGCATCAGCATCAGCCTGTGCAACAGGTGGAAGCGTAAACGTCGCAGCGACAATATTGTTCACCCCTCCGGGCAGTGTAGCAGGTGGCGGGGCGATCTGGGGCGTATTGGTTTGGCTAACTGGTGTTGAAGGCACAGTTGCACCTTCTGCAAGTCGAATATTAATCCGCTGTCCGGTAAAAATCAGACGGGGATTTGTGATATCAGGGTTTAGTGGCAAAATGTCTTCCACCGTTAGACCATAAGCTTGGGCAATGGCGGAAAGTGTTTCACCAGATTGAACAATATGAATAATTGACCCATCAGCAGCCGGTGTAACAGGGACAACAGGCGCGCGAGTAGAAGCGGGAACCGGTGTATTGACAGGTTGATCCGGTTGGCTGGGCTGTGTTGGCTGCACTGCTTGCCCGGTAATGACCAAAGATGCGTCATCCCAAAAAATACCATTTTGCGCGGATGGGACGGTTTGTGTTGCAAACAAGAAAAGCGTTACGCTCTCTCCAGTAGCCGTTGTTGAAACCGATAACTGACGGAAACCACTGGATGCGAGCTGATTCCCGCCCCATGATGACCAAGCAATATCACTATCATAAGGATTTGTGCCGCCATTTGGGTCAATACCGACACGCGCCTGGGCACTTGCCCCCTCACTTAAATCCATCACATACCATGCGCTACCCGTTACCACAGACCCTGCCGGAACACTCACCGTCTGAAAAACCGCCGCTGTAAAGGTTGCATATCCACGGCTTAATTCCATGGAACGATTTCCACTACGCACAAAGCCCATTCCAGCGTTATTACGTCCTGTCCCATTCGGAATGCGGTTTTGCCAGTCTGCTGTGCGAGGTGATTCCGTATACCAACCGTTCCAGTCTTGATTTACCGCAAAAGTCACCCCTTCACCTTCACTGGTTACAACAACTTTCATCGCTGTGTTTTCAAAACCAGGATCACGCAATAAGTTTTCACCGTCCTGGGCATGAATGCCTATAACAATCAGTGAAATGAAGCAAACGAATAGTCGTCGCATATTATTCTCCGCTTGACATATGGCAAAAAACGCCTGTCTCCAGACGTTTTTTCTGTGCGATTATAGCATAGCTCCCCTAGCATCGGCAGGGATACCACCTCATCAGGGGTGATAGCGTAGGGTAAACGGTGACTACCCACTACTAAGTTCGGGGCAAGCCCGTGTTCCAAATTGTTCAAAATTAGTTGCCACAGACCACCCGCGTACCTCTGCCTCACCGATCTGATAAGCAATCTGATACCAAACCCGTCCGGTTTCATCCGGTTGTAATTGAAGAACATCAACCACAAACCCCGGCTGCAACAACCCAACTGTTGGCGCAGCAATGCGTGGCTCTGCACGAACGTTGACATTTGGGCTGCCAATCGGCACAGTCACACGGCACAATTCCGGCGGTGTGGGGGTAATGGTTGGCGTATTGGTGATTGTTGGCGTTGCGGTAGGTGTCGGTGTTGATGTTGGCGTTGATGTATGTGTTGGTGTCAGCGTATGTGTCGGCGTTTCACTAGGTGTAATTGTCAACGATGGTGTCACCGTCCAAGTAGCAGTCGGCGTTTGGCTCGGTGTAACACTAGCAGTTGATGTGGCAGTTGGCGTAAAGGTCAGTGTTACGGTTGGCGTATCTGATGGTGTGGGGGTAATCGTGGGCGTGTTTGATGGTGGTGGGTTGATGATTGGTTGCCATGCATCCCGTGTAACAAACACCATTGCCCCCAACACAATCATGATGCTAAACAGCACGCCTACAACATAAAGCCGCCCACGTGTGCGCTCACGACGAATTTGATTTTCCAAGCGCAGCAACTCTGCACGCCGTCCCAACATGCGGAAAGGCTCTTCTCGCATTGTCTCAATCCAGGTTTGTGCCTCGCTAATATCACCTTCTTCTAAGGCAATTTCCGCCCGTTCCATAAAGCGTGAAAATAAATCATTGACAATTAATCGATAGCGTTCATCTTGGGCATTTCCACTTAGCTCAGCTAACATAGTCCGCGCTTGCATCAACTCTGAATCAAAATTCTGAGCAATCATCGCAGAAGCGCGTTCTAACGTTTGTTTGGCACGCTGCATCTCACTAGAAGCTGACCTTGCTTGCATCATCAACTCAGACAAGTGTTGATCACCTGGATCAAGCTCTAAACCAACCTCTAATAATCGGGCAGCCTCTTGGCTCAGCATGAGTTTTTCATCGATTGAGGTGGCGTTAGAGACTCGAGTCAATGCAGATTGAACTTGATCATTTACTTGCGTTTTAATAGCTGCCAGACGATTATTTGCCTCTGCTTGCATAGCAGCAAGCCGTTGACTCCCCGGCAACAATTGCCTTGCCCGCGCCAAAGTCGCAAGAACCTGCTTGACCTGAGACGCTTGTTCTGCTAAAGAGCCGCTCAGGGTACTGAGTTGGGCAGCCGCTTGCTCAGTATCTTGTTGTAAGCGGCGCACCATTTCCACTCGTTCTTCTGCTTGTGGATCATTAGGGACAACTCGTAACGCGCCCTCGTATTTCCGCAAAGCATCTGACCAGCTATCTGTTGCCATTAGCCGGTCACCTTCATTAAGTAGCTCACGTGCCAATGCTAGGTCTTGAATATCAAGCATTGCCTGCTCAACATCCTTCCAGCTTAAAATTCCAGCACGTTCCGCTAAATCACGCGCTTCACGATACAACCGTTCCGCTTCTTCATAATTACCAGCACGTACTAATGAATTAGCACGGTTATAAGAGACCCGTGCATCAAATGGAATTCGATGGTCTGGTACAACGCCGCGTATCATATTGTCTTCAGCTTTTTCGCGGTAATCCTTAGCGGTAGGGTTATTGGGTTGGATAGTTAACACACGATTGGCTAATTCCACCGTTTGTTGATACTCACCAGAATAATATGCTTGTGTTAATTCAGAAAGCAGTGTCTCAACATCGTTCGTAGGTGAGGTATAATGTGCTGGTTCTACCGTTGTGGTTTGGGGCGATTTGTCAGGTGGTGGAACAGCCTCATTAGTTTGTCTTGTTGCAGAACGCTCAACACCATACTGGTTAAATAAATCCTGTACACGCTGTGCTGCCTGTGGCGTTTGAGCAGCTGCATCTTGGAGGAGTGCAATCGTCTCCTCATAAGCCGGATTAAGTGCCAACGCCTCTGTAAGAATATCAATTGCCTCGTCAATATCCTCATCATCTCCGGCAATTTCAATACGAATACGCGCCCGGCGCAACAAGCCACGGATAGTCGCTGTTTGAGGTGTTGTAGGATTATGTAACCGCGCTAATTCAGTGAAGAGTGCTTGTGCTTCTGCTTCATAGGGTGTATTTTTAGCATCTGCCAAAACACGACGCGCTTCCTGCTCTAATTGACTAGCAGCATCAGTGATGTCTTCTCGCAATGCACGATTTTTTAGAGCCGCAACTTTTTCTTTCAATTCAGCGATTCGCTGGTCTATCATAAATTCAAATCCAAAATGTTTATCGAATCAGAGCGATTATAGCACGGGATTTATCATCAGCTAACAGTGTTATGTTATGATGAAAAAAAAGACGCTAGCCTGTTAGCGGAAAGGTTAAAACATGCTGATCACACCTACACATCGTCTTATGTTAATTTATGACATTAATCCACGCTATCAGAATGAATATTACAATTATATCCTACGTGAATTCATCCCAATGTTACAACGTATGAATGTTTATATGCTTTATGCTTGGCAAGTTATTGGAAAAGGACATCCCGAAAGGCAAATCGAGTTCGTCTGTGAAAGCGAAACGATTATCCGCAGCGTTTTAGCTAGTGATGAATATCAACAAGCGGAAGAAAAATTAAAGCATTACACCCTGAATTTTCGACGTAAACTCGTCTTATTTGAAAACCGTTGTCAAGTTTAAACCTGACGATCACTCGACGCAGGTTGACACACAACCAAGTTATTATGTTATAATCGCGCCGCAATTAGAAATGTTTGTGGAGAATTTTCTATGCCGTATAAAAGGCTTCTTGCGACCTTCAGTTTTATTTTAGTAGTGATCAGTGTCATCACTTTTGCACCAATTGAAGCGCAAAACAACTTACTCACCGACCCCGGATTTGAAGACACTAATATGAAAACAGTTGCTTTTGATCAGGCATCTGGCACACGATTTAGTGTTAATGTTAATTGGAATGGTTGGTATACAGAAACACCCCGTAATGCCGATTGGCAAAACCTGATTCCAAATGGCACAGGACGTAACAACGCTGGCTTTGGATTTGTGCGTAGTGGCAACCGTTCAATGGAGTTGAGCCGAGGATTTGCAACTTTCACTGCTGCGGTGTATCAGACTGTTACCGTACCTGAAAATGCAAATGTCACGGGCAGCGCATACGTTGTCATGAACATCAATGGTGATAATGCTGATGCTGCGAATTCAAATGCACGTGTCGGGATTGACCCAACCGGTGGTACGAACCCACTATCCTCTAACGTCATTTGGTCAAATACCGTCACAAATGCTTTGGCATCTAATGGTTTTCGCCAATTAACTGTGAACGCCACAGCACAGGGAACCCAAGTTACGCTATTTTTATATGCTTGGCAAACTGTTCCAACCGAAGGGAATGGTGTGTTTTGGGATGATGCCTCATTGACAGTTGGCGGACCTGGTGGTAGCAGTCCAAATCAAACCCCATTAGGACCAACCAATACCCCTGTTCCCACTGCCCCACCGGTTGTGCCATTTGTCGTACCTCAACCGACACAAAGCGATGGTTCAATCATTCATACCGTATCAGAAGGTGATACACTGGCATCCATCTCTGTTGCCTATCGTGTTAGCATGGACGACATTCGTGAGTTAAACCCCAGCATCGGAGAAGGACGTTTCTTACAAATTGGGCAACAGCTTATTATCCGACCACCAACTAGCAGCACAAGCAGTAGTGGTAATAGTGGTCAAGTCTTAACCCCATCCGCACCCGTTGCACCGCCACCTGCTGGGCAAGGCGGTACGCCAGCTGTTGCACCACCACCTGCTGGTCAGGGGGGTAACCCACCCGTTGCACCGCCACCTGCTGGACAGGGCGGCAATCCAACCGTTGCTCCTCCTACAGCCGTTGCACAAGTACAACAACCAGCTGTGGAAGCCACGCCAAGCTTACGTATTCGCTCAATTTATTATTGGGTAAACGATGTGACCGAAATGCGTGCCTTTTATCGTGATCTAATCGGTCTGGAAGAAACAGCGTTCTTTGACGATGATAGCTCTGGCTTGCTTATCCTCCAGGTTGGTGATACAGAACTCATCTTCCTCGAAGGGGTTGATCCGCGCCCAGTACAAACTGAATTTGCACGTCAACCAAATTATGATGGTGGAACGCTGGAAACAACTTCACTCGTGCTTCAAGTACCAGACGATCAATTTGATATGATCGTAGCAACGATAGCAGATTCCGGTGCGACCATATTTAATAATGGTGTACTTGTTCCTCAACCCGGACAACGTGCTTTATATGTACTAGACCCAATGGGTAATACCATTCAAATTTTGGCAGAACAGTAACATCCATTTTTGGGGGTATCGTTTTGAATACAATACCCCCAATCTCCCCTCCCCTATCCATCAATAAAAACCACAAAGTTAACCCAATCCTAACGTGAGCGTCGGATAATCGTCATGAAAGGGCTTATTATTCCCCTATGGATTAGGGGGATATGTCATCTGCTGGCGTGCTATAATATACATAGCGTTAGGAAAGGATTATTGGATGTTTAAGTTGACCTTAAAACTAATCACAGCAGCCCTAATAATTTTGCTGCTAGGCATGTTGCCTCAGGTAACAACAGCCCAAGAGGATGATCCCTTTTACCATGACTATCTGCTGGAAAATGGTGTCTCATTTGAAGCCGAGTTTAAGGATGACATCAACATGCATCTGTATGCTTTCCTGGCGAGTCGTGGTGATGTGGTGACTATCCAAATGACACAGCTTGATCCTGATACCAATCGACTTGATCCCTATCTAATTTTATTAAGTGATACGGGTGAAGTCATCGCAGTTGATGATGATGGTGGGGATTTATTCCTTTCTGCTGCCTTAAAAGATATACGAATACCTGAAGATGGCGTATATTTTATTATTGCATCAGATAGCTATGGACGGCGTTTCAGTACATCAGAATATCTCAATGATAGCGATGTAAGAATGCCATATACTCTGAGTGTGACCGGTATTAATGAGCCTGATGAGTTTGATGAACCTGATTTCCGTAGCTTAACCTATGGCGATGAGGTAACCATACAAATCACAAAAGAATCAGCGGTTGCTTTCAACATATTTGAAGGTGAAGCCGGTGATACAGTTACCATTACCACAAGTTCAAATGGTGATGATGCTGATACAATTGGCGAAGCCATCAAAAAAGTAAAAAAAAAAAAAAAAAAGGATTTAGTTAGGCTT
>RFHA01000383.1 GCA_003696565.1 Chloroflexota bacterium | reverse complement strand
GTCTGTGCTATACTTGCGTTTCTGAGGAGTTGTTGGTTCTGTCACAAGCCCAACAATGCCTCAGTTTCCTTTCAGACACAAATTCCGATTGAACTAGGATTTTTTCACTAAAATTATCAGTGGAAATTGGTATGCTTTCTGCTTCTAACGGCCGTCGCAGCAGCAACATTCGCAAAACCCAATATGTCGCCAGGGCCGCCACCAGATGTTTGATAGTGTGCCCGCTGATGACGCCGCCGAGAAGCTGGTAAACTGGCTTATCCAACAGCTCAAATGCTTTCGCCAGAGCATAAATCAGGATAATCGAGTAAATTTGCTCTCCTTTGGTGTAGCGGGAAGGAAATAGGGCGACTATCAGGGGAATCGCCATCAAGGGATAAAACTGAACGTCCACGTAAAAGCGCAAATCGCCTTGCAAATGGAGTTCGCTCCAATACCAGTACACGACGCTGGCTATGCCCACGGCCACCATCGGCCACAACAGGCGCAGTCCGGCGTCACGATCAATACGCTCCATGATGACGGCGGCAAAGATGGACATGAAACCAAAGGTCATTGGCAGGCGATCCCATACCAGATGTGTGTTGTTGGGATCGAGATGATAGTAGGCCGAGCCAAAACTGGTGACGGCTACACCGATGAAGAAGATGAGATACGGCCGTTCCTCCACCAATTCCACAAACGCTGGCCAGCCCCCCGTTCGTCGCAGCCGCCACAAGAAGAATAATCCCATTGCGCCAAAAATCAGGAAGGGAACGTTAGAAGTTACATTGAAGAAGTTGGGAACCCCCCAAATCAGGCGTTGGTCGGCAAAATTGTGGTAGCTGGGGTCCTGGGCGATGGGTGGTTGTAAAAAGGTCAAAACCACAACTGGCAGCGTTAACGCCAGCAAAAGATTAAGCCGTTGGCGCGGCGTCATCAATTCCGCTTTGGCTTTGACCTGTTTGCCAACCTGTTTGGCACGCCTGTCGCTGGCAGAGAGTGGAATAGCTAACCACAAAAAACCCAGCGACCACCCGGCCAGGACATCGCTCAAATTGGCCTGGCCTAAATAGAGGCCGGTGATGCCCACGCTGGCAGACAAGAAAATTGCCACCGTCGCACCATTGACCCGACTTGACCACGGCCGTTCCTGCTGCCACAGATAGGCAAACCAGCCATAGACGGCAACAGTCAACAGGCTGGCAAGGTGCGGGAAGGCGTAGGGGGTAAGCTGCCAAAGAGGTTCAGGGGAGGGGGGTAACGGCCGTTTCAACCATACCTGCAATCCCACACCCAACGTCAGCGCTCCAGCAAATGTCACCACAGTCAATACACTGCTGCGCCGTCGCCCGCGCTGCCAGAGAAAGACGGCCGTAACGGCCGTGACCACTGCCAACAGGCGTACATCCCCCAGCCAGGCCAGCGCCTCCGTCCACGGCGACACTTCCTCTGCCCCTAATTGCAGCCAGGTCGTTACCAGCCGATCCCGCTGATAAAGCTCTGGCTCCCGCTCCACCCAATCATCCAGCAAAACACCTGTAGCCCAACCGCTGAGAATGAGCAGAACCCCATAAACCAGCAGTCCACGCTGCCCCTGTTGGGTTAATCGCTGCCAGCCTGCCTGCCACCACGCCCAGGCTGTACCCGTCCGGCCCAGACGGAAGCGGCGCTCGTCCTGATACCAACGTTGGTTGACCCACAACAGCAGCCCGCCGACCAGCAAAATCGCCATCCAAACGCCGCCAACTCGCCGCAGCCACAGTTCTACCAGATTCAAATTCTTGCCAAAGATAAAGCCCAGGCTGCCAATGACCGCTGCCCACAACAACCCGCCGACCAGGTTGTATAGGGTAAACATACGGTGACGCATTTTATTGATGCCAGCGATATAGGCGACAACGCTGCGCACAACGGGAATAAAGCGGGCGATGATCACGGTTTTGGGGCCGTGTTTATGAAAAAACGATTCACTGTATGCCAGTTTTTCTTCGTTGATGAAGGGGACGCGGGTGAGGAGGGAACGGCCGTAACGCTGCCCCAACGTAAAAGCGATATTATCACCAATAATCGCCCCGGCCGCCGCCGCCAAAATCACCCAAACTATATTGCCTGTCCCGGTGGCTGCGGCTGCTGCGGCAAACAATAAAATTGTTTCACCAGGAGCAGGAATACCCATACTCTCCAGGCCAATGCCCAAAGCCACCAGCGGATACCCAAATAGTTGAAAAAGTTGCTGCCAATTCATTATAAAACCTATATAGATTAGTTTGAAGATTGAACCAATCTGTAATCTCCAATCGCGCCTCGCAGCAGCCAGAACCGTCCGATGACTGTTAATGAGACTACTGCACCGAATAAAAACATGGCTTGTACACCAAATCCTCCCTGCTACAACAGACCGACTAACAAACTGGCAAGGGGGTAGGGGGGTACGGGGCAAACTTGACCGTGCCATTATACCAGTCATGCGCCGTGCCCCACTGCGTTTTGGGGATCAAATCAGCGATAAAAGATTCTGTGACCTCTTGGGTCGGGGCATTATGACATGGGCTTGCGGGTATATAGAAACATCACCAAAATGAGCCATATGGTTCCTATGGCCAGAGAGGCAAGCACATCACTGGGGTAATGAACACCGAGATAAATGCGGCTGAGGGCGACAAGTGGCACCCATAAACCGGTAAGCAGTGCCCAGCTATATCGTTGCCGCCGCCAGAGCAAGATGGCCGCAAGACCATATAAGGCAACAGCTGCCATGGTGTGCCCGCTTGGGAAGCTGAAGCTGGTTTCTACGGTAATGGGCGGAAAAATATTTGGCCGTGGGCGGGAAAAAAGTAGTTTGAGGAGCGCATTTAGCGCGGCAGAACCGGCAAAGGAAACGAGAAGGAAAACGGCCGTTTTCCTTTCCTCACGCTGCCACAACGCAATGCCAACAAGGATCAATCCCGCCACAATCCATGGCCCAGCCGACTGGGTAATGATAAGAAACAAGTTATCCAACCAGGGAGTGCGCCACTGATGCAGCCACAACATGATGGGGGCATCCCAGGTGAAGCCTTCCTTTAACCATACATCCTCAGAAAGCTCCAAAAATAAAATGGAGGCGGCCCCAATCATGCCTATTATGGCTAATTGAGCAAAGGTTATTTTGGTGCGAATTCCAGATAAAGTAGATTTAATGTTCATAGACCTCAAGGCATGTCAAGACGCACAAAAAACGTGGTTCCCTGCTCAGGTTGGCTCTCTACGCCCAAATACCCTTTATGTGCTCGTAC
>RFHA01000382.1 GCA_003696565.1 Chloroflexota bacterium | reverse complement strand
TTTAATTCTGTCAGTCATTCTACGATTTTAGCAGAAAGGAGAAGCGGCTTCCTCCACCCGCTAAAGCAGGTGGTTTCCGCCGCATAATTTCGATGAATACAATTGAACGCATAATGAAAAAAGGCACCCGTACCCGTTTGATCGTCGCTCTGATACTAATTGGCAGTGTGGTAGTTGCGGGTGTTTTTTTGAATAAATACATCATTAATTTTATCAACGGTCCGTATGTGGTTGAACCGGAGTCCTTAGAAAATATTCAAAGTGTGAACGACACCGATAAAATCTATATCACCGTTGAGGATGTCATGACGCAAGATACTGGCATCTATTATGAAGTAGATGGTCGTCCGGAAAGTTATTACAGTCGGTTCCCAGTGGGAGAAAACTGGTTGATTGTCAAATCATCAACCAGCGTACGCGGTGCCCAGCCAATGAGTTGGACGGGTGAAATTGTCAGCCTGACTGGCGAAGAACGGCGGGAAGTTGTTCAGAGTGTGGAACAGGAATTCCCCTCTATCCGCGGTCATATCTTACCGGTTAAGTTGACTACTAAATATGACTTTAAAGTTGGTGTGATGATAGGGTTGGGTATTGCGACGGTGATTTTATTGATTGGGTTGTGGTACCTTTCTCGTTGGTTTAAATATACAACCAATCCAGAAACGCATCCTGTTATGCAAAAACTACGCCCGTTTGGTGACCCGCTCAATGTGGCATCTCAACTCGAGATGGAATTAAATGCTGGTGGTGTACAAAAAATTCGTTCAGTGCAATTCACCCGTAACTGGTTGTTGTATATCACTCAAACAACCTTTAACCTAACACGCTACCAGGATATTGTGTGGTTATATCAAAAGGTGGTTAGCGGGCGTTATGGTAAAACATATTATGCAGCGGTGAATGATCGGTTTGGGCGGTCATTTCTCATCCAGGCGAAGCAAAAAGACGTGGCAGCTATTTTACAAACTGCTGCTCAGCACGCACCCTGGGCAATTATAGGGCATGATAAGGATACCCAAAAATTATGGACAAAACAACGAGACCAGATGATTGCGGCGGTTGAAAAGCGTAAAACGGAAATGACGCGGTAAAATCGCCTGATCCTGTTGCGGATTTTCTACTGCTCTCTTACGCGGTATCTATATAATTCTAATGCGCTCGGGCTAAAATTTGAGCATGAAGCATAATTGTAAGTTACAATCAGAATAATGCCACAGGTTTGTTAGGAAAATTGTATGATACGGTTTGAACGATTTACAGAACGCGCACAGGATGCTGCTGCCCGTGCCTATGAGATTTTACAACGGTATGGGCATAATCAGGTAGATACTGAACACATCCTGTTAGCGTTACTAGAGCAAACAGATGGGGTGATTCCCCTTGTTTTGGAAACGCTTAAAGCGGATATTAGCGTTATCCGATCACGCTTGGATGACATTTTACAGGCAAGCCCCAAAGCGGCAATTTATGGTGGGGGCACTGGTCAGGTATTTATTACACCACGTGTTAAGCGCGTGATTGACCTTGCCAATGAAGAAGCGAATCGCCTGAGTGATGAATATATCAGCACAGAGCATATCTTCCTAGCAATTTTGAGTGAACGCAATACACCGATCGCCAAGATTTTGGCAGATCATGGTTTAACGCGGGATCGTGTCTTGGATGCGATTAAACAGATTCGCGGTGGGCAGCGGGTGACAGACCCTCAAGCGGAAAGTCGCTATCGCACATTGGAAAAATACAGCCGCGATATGACACAAATGGCAGCAGCCGGTAAGCTTGATCCAGTGATTGGGCGAGATGCTGAGATTCTGCGTGTTATTCAGATTCTTTCCCGCCGGACTAAAAACAACCCTGTTTTAATTGGTGAGGCGGGGGTGGGTAAAACTGCCATTGTAGAAGGCTTGGCACAAAAAATTGCCAGCGGTGATGTGCCGGAAATCTTGATTGGTAAGCGGGTGATCGCGCTAGATTTAGCCGCTATGCTGGCTGGAAGCCGTTTCCGTGGTGAATTTGAGGAACGCCTAAAAGCTGCCATTGAAGAAGTTCAGCGGTCAGAAGGGGAGATTATCCTTTTCATTGATGAGTTACACCAGGTTGTGGGTGCAGGTAATGCTGGCGGTGCGATGGATGCCGGTAATATGATGAAGCCGGCTTTGGCACGTGGCGAATTACAGACCATTGGCGCGACCACACTGGATGAATATCGTCAGTTTATTGAAAAAGACTCCGCGTTAGATCGTCGATTTGCGCCGGTTTATGTGGAAGAACCAAGTGTTGAGGATAGCATTGAAATGCTTTATGGCTTGCGGGATCGTTATGAGGCACACCATCGTGTGACGATTAGCGATGAAGCCATTGAAGCGGCAGTTCGCTTGTCGGATCGTTATGTGACTGGGCGTAAACTGCCGGATAAGGCGATTGATTTATTGGATGAAGCCGCGGCAAAGTTGCGGGTGGCGTTATTCAGCTTGCCACCACAATTGCGTGAACTCAAGGCTGCAATTGAACGCCTGATGACGGAAGAGGAAGCCGCTGGCATGGCGCGTGATTATGAACGTGCTGCTGAGTTTAAGATGCAGCGGCTCCAGCTTGAGGATGAATACGAACGTGAACGGTATATCTGGCAGCAGGAAAACACCCTAGATGAAGTGGTGGATGCGGATGATATTGCCCAAGTTGTGGCACAGTGGACAGGTATCCCCGTTAATCAAATGCTAGAAACTGAAAATGAGAAATTGCTGCGGATGGAAGAAGCCTTACATCGCCGCGTTATCGGGCAGGATCAGGCGGTGGCGGTGTTGGCGGATGCCATCCGGCGGGCACGCAGCGGCTTAAAAGACCCCAAACGTCCTATCGGATCATTCATCTTTTTGGGTAGCAGTGGGGTTGGCAAAACCGAGTTGGCAAAGGCGTTAGCGGAGTTCATGTTTGATGATGAGGATGCGCTAGTCCGTATCGATATGAGCGAATATCGAGAACAACATACTGTCAGCCGGTTGTTTGGTGCGCCGCCGGGATATGTTGGTTATGAGGCTGGTGGTCAATTAACCGAAGCAGTGCGCTGCCGTCCGTATCGTGTAATTTTGTTTGATGAAATTGAAAAAGCCCACCCAGATGTGTGGAACGCCTTGTTGCAAATTTTAGAGGACGGACGTTTGACCGACGGACAAGGGCGTACGGTGGACTTCCGCAACACGGTGATTATTATGACCAGCAATTTGGGGACAGAATATGCCCGTAAAGGCGGGGCGTTAGGCTTTGTTCAGCCTAATGATCAAGAAGCAATCGCGGATCATCAAAAGATTGAAAAAGCGATGCGAGAGACGTTCCGTCCAGAATTCCTCAACCGTATTGATGAAATCCTGATTTTCCAACCGCTCACCCAGAAGGATGTTGAAAAGATGGTGGATATTCAGATGCGTGGGTTAGCGGAACGGTTGTTAGAATCTGGATTGCAAATTCACTTAACTGAGCCAGCTCGTCATTGGTTAGCTCAAAAAGGTTATGATCCACAATTTGGTGCGCGCCCGCTACGGCGGACTATCCAGCGATATGTTGAAAATCAGCTAAGTGTTCGTTTATTGCGTGGGGATTTCCGCCCGGGTGATTTGGTGGTGATTGACGAATTCAACGGGCAACTGGTGTTTGAACGGCATCAAGATAGCACAAGTGATTATGCTAATCCCGTGCCGGATGCAAATCATGATCCATTTAATTTAGAGCAATACACACCGGAAGACTTTGCGCACGATCATTATGATGATGATTATCGTGAGAACTAGGGGCGTTTTGTTACTCACGCCCCACTTCAATTGAATCAGGTTGAGGTACAGCCGTCGGCTCTGGTGATGCGGATGATTGTGGTGGCTGTGCCATATTCACCGGTAAGTCTCCCCATGCGACCGGTGGGAGTTGATAGTATCGTTGTCGAATTTCATTGATGCTTAAAACAGCAGATGCCGTACGAATTTCTTCCAAGCGTGCGGCGGTATCGGTGGGGCGGATGTCCTCAAATTCTGCGATATAATCCCGTGACCAAAACGGTAGAATTTCCTGTGTGATCTTTTGTGCAACGCGCACTAACTTGGGGTAAAGGGTGCGTTCAATGAACATACGCTCTGCCACTTTGGCGTTGGCTTCTGTGGCGTTATCGCTCACTAAGCCCACCGGTACCCCAAAAATATTGAGGATTTCATCACGGTTGGCTTGCCTGCCTTTCAAAAAGTCCATCTCATGGTGTGATAAGCCGATGTTGACCCATTCTAATTCGCCACCACGTAAAAAGGCTGTACGGCGTTGCCCACTACCATAAGATTGCCGCCAATCTTGTTTGATACGCTCAAAATCCGCATCGGTAACACGCTCCCGAATGTTGACAATCCCCGCCGGGATGCCGTTATCCCGCCCGAATGTGTTACGGTTCCACTCGCTCATGGCGCGGTCTGTGCTGACGGCAACCCGACCAGCCTCTAATGCGGATAAACCATAATAATCATTGGCGGGGTGCCAGCGTTTAAAGTGGACGACTTCCGCAACATCCAGTGGAATACGCTTGCCGTCAATTTCATAAACATAACCGCGTACAAACTGATTTTCATCCGGCAAAACACTCATCCGGTCAGGTCTGAGCATCCAAATTTGCATCGGCTTGCCGGTCAT
>RFHA01000381.1 GCA_003696565.1 Chloroflexota bacterium | reverse complement strand
GCGATTGCAGATCGACAATCCAAAATTGCCCTGAATCCGGCTGGATTAACCCGATGACAAACAAGTTATCATAAGTGGGATGATAAGCGTTTAGGTAAAGATCAGGGCGGCTGCCGTTCCAGTTTAAATATTGTTTATCAATAAATGGGAAACTAATTTTAAAGCCTGTGGCATAAATTAACACATCAATAGGCTCTATGCTGCCATCTGCAAACTTGATGCTATCCCCGCATAATTCTGCCACATCTGGCTTGGGTATAATCATACCGTGCCCCATGTAATAGGTTAGGTGTTGATTGATGATGGGGTGGGTTTCTAACAACTTGTGATCTGGTTTACGCAGCCCATACTGCCGCAAATCGCCAACCAACACTTTCAGGATCATGCCGTTAATTATCCGACGCATCCACACCGGTAAGCCTAGCTTAAGCGGTAACTCATTGATAACATCTGCTGGCTTACCAAAAGCATATTTGGGGACATACCAATACCCCCTACGGGTGCTATGGAAAGTCTTGGCGGCATTTTGTGCAGATTCCACCGCAATATCACAGCCAGAATTGCCAGCCCCTACTACTAACACGCGCTTATCACGTAGTACATCTGGCGTTTTATATTCGGCAGAATGCAAGATCACGCCGTTGAATGTGCCAGGGTATTCTGGAAATTTGGGGTCCCAGTTATGACCATTAGCAATAACCACACCACCATAACGACGTGTTTCTCCATTAGAAAGCGTGACATCCCATAAACCGTCAGGTGTGCGGGTGATGGTTTCTACAGATGTGTTGAATTCGATATTATCATATAGTCCATGTGTCCGAGCGTAACTTCTTAAATAGGCACAGACTTGTTCATGGCTTGGATAATCTGGATAATCATCCGGCATAGGGAAGTCAAGATATTGAGTCATGCCTTTGGATGAAATAAGATGTGTGGAACGATAAACGCTGCTGTTGGGTTTGCCATAATACCAATTCCCGCCTACTTCATCTTCACGCTCGATGATGTCAAATGGGATACCATACGCCTTTAACCATCGCCCGGCGGCAATCCCAGATGACCCCGCGCCGACCACGCAATAAGCCTCATGTTTATTCAGCATAATAACTCGCTCCCAAAACTCTTTGGGAGCATTTTAACATAACAGTTGTTAATTCCCCCAAACTTCTAATAACCAATCTATTGCGTCTGTACGTTTTGCCGGCGGTAAAATCCGACGGGTATTGTTCCATTGTGGGGTGGTGGCGATGCTTTTTAAAAGCGAAATATCCATTTGATTGTCCGTCAGGTAGGCGATATAACGCTGTGGTAGTTTTTCATAATTATCTAGGATAGAGGTCGAGCGTTGAATAGTATATTTCAATGGGAATAAGCCGGATGTTGAAATGTCCAACAAAATGCAAAACGGCTTATCAACATAGCCAGCTTGCACCCATCGTATAATCTCTTGTTCGGCAAGGGACATATAATCATTAGCCGCCTGTCGTGAATTATCCACAAATGTAAAAATGTGAATTGGAGCGGTAAAAGTGTAATGAACTTTCATCTGATCGATTTCAACTCTCTATAATTGCCGGCGAATAAACCAGACCGCCGTCACAAATAGCACTGCTCCAACAAACGCCGCGATCAGATCATTAAATGAGATAACAATGTCATCCCAAATGTTGATATTGAGTTGGTCAAATAAAAACCCGCCAATCAATGCACCAATTAGCCCAACCACAATATTGCCGATCATCCCATACCCACGCCGACGATCCCGTAAGACCCGCCCGACAATTGACCCAATTGCCCCACCGATAATGAGCCAAAAAATTAATTGCCCAAGCGTCACATCCCCAAAAATAACTTCTTTCATTATGGATTTACTCCTTTTGCTATAGTTTAAGTTGATTATCTACGTTTTTGTTGATTCTGCATCTCATCAACAAAACTCTCGGTTAATTCACCATCATCGTTTAAACGCATTTCAACAATATCTGCGTTTTGGAAGAAGTCATCGTTTTTGCGCTTATTTGCCCCTAACCCCAACCGCTGATATTCACGCTCAACTTCACGATCAACTTGTGCCATACGCCAACGATACCCGGGTCCATAATTGAATAGATAGCTCATAATATGTGAAAACAGCCCAATTCCCCACAACATGGTAATAAAATTGGGTAAACCGGAACTTTCCCCAGTTAAAAACTGGGTGAGCCAGGTGCCAAATCCAAATAACCACGTGTTGATAATAATAAACACGATCAAATGAATCACGACACCAGCTAATTCATCTTGTTGTGCGGCTATCCGCCGTTCTACCCGACGACGAATCCGTTCTTCTGGTGTCAGGGCATCATCTTGGTTTTTATTGGGGCGTTTTTTCTGTTGGGCATTTTTATTTGATGAAGCGGTCGATGACCCGCTTTTAATTTGCTGATAAGCACTGCCAAAACGCCGCTTGCTTTCTTCCCATTTATCTCGTTTTGACCAACCAGCTGTCTCACGATCAAAATTACTAAACTCACGCTCCATTGCCTCACCAAATGCTTCCATGTTCCCCTCAAAATTTTCAAACCACTGTTGCAACTTTTCCCAAAAATTTCCGGTTGGCATGACCGGGGTAGGCGTTTGTTCACGCGGGGCAACCTGGGATGTTGGGGCAGCTATTTT
>RFHA01000380.1 GCA_003696565.1 Chloroflexota bacterium | reverse complement strand
CCACAATTTTATGGGATGAACACCAATATCAACACACGCGAAATTATGAAAACAAGCCGTATGGTTAGTAATTATACCGGTATGCGTGTACAGCCTAATAAAGCAATTGTGGGGGAAAACGCATTTGCTCATGAAGCTGGCATTCACCAGGATGGTGTCTTAAAACATCAAAGCACTTATGAAATTATGACTCCTGAATCCATTGGCTTACATCAAAGTCGCCTTGTCTTGGGTAAGCATAGTGGACGACATGCGCTAAAGGTGCGTTTAAAGGAGCTAGGTTATGAGATAGATGGGGATGCTCTTAATCAAGTATTTGCCCGCTTTAAAGATTTAGCCGACGCTAAAAAGAATGTTACTGATGCTGACTTAGAAGCGTTAATTGCTGATGAATTCCATAAGCCGCAAGAGATTTTCCGCTTAGAAGATATTCAAGTTACTTGCGGCACCATGGGTATGCCGACGGCTACGGTTAAAATGATTAATGCTGTGGGGGAGAGTATTATTCATGCTGCTGTTGGTACAGGTCCTGTGGATGCATCTTATAAGGCGATTGATGCTATTGTGCAAGCTCCTAATGTTCTGGTCGAATACAGCGTTCATAGTGTAACAGAAGGTATTGATGCGTTAGGAGAGGTTACGGTTCGCATCGAATCAAATGGTAAGACATTCGGCGGCTATGGTGCCGATAATGATATTGTTGTGGCGAGTGTGAAAGCTTATCTGGCAGCGTTAAATCGTATGTTGGCTGTCCAGGGATATGGTGCCCAAAAACCAGAGGGCAATGCCGCAACAATTGCTGTTTCCAGTAATTCATAGAAGGATGGATATATATGCCCAAAACACTATTTGAGAAAGTATGGGAAAATCACATTGTAAAACCACAGACAGCGGATACACCCGCTGTCCTCTATATCGATCTACATCTTGTTCATGAAGTGACATCCCCCCAAGCATTCACACTCTTGCGTGAACGAGGATTAAAAGTGCGTCGTCCAGATAAAACACTAGCGACGATGGATCATAGTACACCAACCACACCGCGTAATGCAGATGGCATTATCCCTGTATTAGATACACAAGCTGCATTTCAGTTAGATTTTCTGACAAAAAACTGCCAAGAGTTTGGTGTACCGTTGTATTCTCTTGGAACAGAGAATCAGGGTATTGTGCATGTGATTGGTCCTGAACAGGGATTTACACAACCAGGTATGACTATTGTATGTGGTGATAGCCATACTAGCACACATGGCGCATTTGGTGCGCTTGCGTTTGGTATTGGGACAAGTGAAGTTGCCCATGTATTAGCTACTCAATGTTTATTGCAGAATAAGCCCAAAACAATGGCTATTCGTGTTGATGGGCGATTGCAAGATGGTGTAACAGCTAAAGACATTATTTTGGCTGTGATTGCTAAAATTGGTGTAGGCGGTGGAACTGGATATGTTTTTGAATATATGGGAGAAGCAATTCGCTCCCTTAACATGGAAGGGCGAATGACAATTTGCAATATGTCAATTGAAGGCGGGGCGCGTGCTGGCATGATTGCACCAGACGAAACAACCTTTGAATATATTGCTGGTCGCCCGGCTGCACCAAAAGGGGAGGCTTGGGAGCGTGCTGTAGCAGATTGGCGACAGCTACCAAGCGATGATGGTGCAGTTTTTGATGCTGAAGTTTCGTTGGATGCAAACACACTCGTCCCAATGATTACTTATGGCACTAACCCTGGCATGGGAATGGCAATTACCGACCGTGTACCTGACCCAGATTCAGTTAAAGATATTAGTGAGCGCATTGCTCTGGATAAAGCATTGCGTTATATGGATTTACAACCTGGGCAGTCTCTAATTGGTAAGCCTATTCATGTCGTCTTCTTAGGTAGTTGCACAAATTCGAGGATATCGGACTTGCGGCAGGCAGCTAAACTATTGCGTGGGCGGCGTGTGGCAGATAATGTGCGTATGATGGTTGTTCCAGGGTCGCAGCGAGTGAAAGCACAAGCCGAGGCAGAGGGGTTAGACCGTATTTTCAAAGAAGCTGGTGCAGAATGGCGTGAAGCAGGTTGCTCTATGTGTATTGCAATGAATGGTGATCAACTGAAACCAGGTGAATATGCTGTTAGTACGAGTAATCGTAACTTTGAGGGGCGGCAAGGAAAAGGTGGGCGAACCTTTCTTGCAAGTCCTTTAACGGCAGTAGCTACCGCAATTAATGGTGTCATTACTGACCCACGAGAGATGTTAGAACGGGAGGTTGCTTACTAATGAAACCATTTAAAGCGTTTTCTGGCACCCTTGCTCCTTTACCCATTAATGATATTGATACGGATCAAATCATTCCCGCACGTTTCTTAAAAGTGACGGATAAAAATGGGCTAGGAGAAGCGTGTTTTTCTGATTGGCGATATGAGTCAGATGGAACACCAAAGTCCGATTTTGTGCTGAACAAACCTGAATATAAGGGTGCCACTATTCTAATTGGCGGTAATAATTTTGGGTGCGGTAGTTCACGTGAGCATGCTCCCTGGGCGTTGATGGGTGCTGGCTTTAAAGCAGTTATTAGCACATATTTTGCTGATATTTTCCGCAATAATGCACTTAAAAATGGACTGCTTCCTATTGTTGTTGATGAAGAAACCCATCGTCAATTGATTAGCCTAGCACAAGAAGATCCACAGACTCAGATCAAAGTTGATCTTGAAGCACAAATGATCACGTTACCAGATGGTCGTACCGTTGAATTTCCAATTGATGGATTCTCGAAATACTGTTTGCTCAATGGAGTAGATCAATTAGGGTATCTTTTAAGTCTTGAAGATGCAATTGTTGAATATGAGTCGACTCATCCAGCCCGTGTTAACACCACACAATAGGAGAAGATCAGATGCAGGTCGCTATCTATGATACGACATTGCGAGATGGTACTCAGCGAGAGGGTATTTCACTCTCTGTAGCTGATAAAATTAAAATCACAAAATTGTTGGATGAACTGGGCGTTAGCTATATTGAGGGGGGGTGGCCCGGTTCTAATCCTAAAGATGCTACATATTTTATAGAGGTGAAAAAACTTGCCCTCAAACATGCCCGGATTGCGGCATTTGGTTCAACTTGTCGTAAAGAAACACGTCCTGAGGAAGATAGTAACATCCAGGCACTGGTGGATGCAGATACACCAGTTGTGACAGTTGTAGGTAAAACATCAATGTTACATGTTTTGGAGGTTTTACAAACAACACCACAAGAAAATTTGCGCATGATTCGGGAAAGCTTGGCATATCTAAAAGGGCTTGGTAGAGAAGTTATCTATGACGCTGAGCATTTTTTTGATGGTATGAAGCTTGATATGAATTATGCTTTAGAGACACTTAAAGCTGCGGTGTCTGGTGGTGCGGATTGTGTGGTTTTATGTGATACAAATGGCGGGACTTTGCCGTGGGAAGTTACTGAATTTGTACAAATAGTCAAAACGGCATTCCCTGATATACCGATAGGCATTCACACACATAATGATGCTGAACTTGCTGTAGCAAATTCTCTGGCAGCGGTGCGCGCTGGGGCTGTGCATGTCCAAGGGACAATTAATGGGTATGGTGAACGGTGTGGCAATGCGAATTTGTGTAGCATTATTCCTGATTTGGAATTAAAGATGGGGTATAAATGTCTACAAAATGGAAGCTTATCTCATCTTACGCGGCTATCGCGCACAGTAGCAGAAATCGCTAATCTAGCACCAGATGATCATTTAGCCTATGTTGGTAAAAGTGCTTTTGCTCATAAGGGAGGGATTCATGTTGCAGCGATCCGTCGCAATGTGAATAGTTATCAACATATTGACCCTGAATTAGTTGGTAATAAGATGCGTGTGTTGGTTTCTGATTTATCTGGACGTGGGAACTTACTAAGTAAAGCTGAAGAATTTGGTATGGATGTTTCTAGTCATGAAGCTGCACGTGTCTTAAATGAGATTAAAGAATTGGAAAATCAGGGGTATGTTTTTGAAGGTGCAGAAGCATCGATTGCTATCCGACTGAGACGAGCACAACCGGATTATACACCGCTTTTCACATTAATTGATTTTACTGTATTAGTAGAAGATCGACGAGACCGCGGCGCACTCTCTGAAGCAATGGTGAAGTTGGATATTGGCGGCGATATTGTTCATACAGCTGCTGAGGGTAACGGTCCAGTGAATGCACTTGATTTAGCGTTGCGTAAAGCTCTTTTACCATATTATCCACAACTAGCTGATTTTCAATTAGCAGATTATAAGGTGCGTATTTTAGATAGCCAGAATGCCACAGCTGCCACTACACGGGTGCTAATTGACACACAAAATGGGCATCATCGATGGAGTACTGTCGGTGCTGGAACAAATATTATTCATGCTAGTTGGTTGGCGTTAGTGGACAGCGTAGAATATGGTTTAGGATTAGTTATGGATGAATCTCGTCATCCGGTTACTAGGGAGGTTTGAGATTTAATGAAGGCGGCTATCACAATTTTGGCAGGGGACGGCGTTGGTCCTGAAATTATGTCAGCTACCCTTAAATTGCTAGATAAAGTTGCCATCTGTAAAGGGCATGATTTCACTTATCATGAAGCATTAATTGGGGGAATTGCTATTGATCAAACAGGTAGCGCGCTGCCAGATGAAACTTTGCGGCTTGCGGAACAATCTGATGCGATTTTACTTGCAGCTGTTGGAGGTCCCAAGTGGGATAATCCCACAGCTGCGGTGCGCCCTGAGCAAGGATTACTTAAAATTCGCAAACATTTTGGATTGTTTGCGAATTTGAGACCTGTTAAAACATATCCGGCATTAGCACATCATGCGCCATTACGTGCAGAATTGCTTGATGGTGTTGATATGTTGTTTGTGCGTGAACTAACCGGCGGGCTATATTTTGGTCCACGTAAAGAGCAAGATGGTGGGAGTGATGCTTATGATACGATGCTATACTCTGTTGATGAAGTAGAACGTGTGGCACATGTTGCTTTTCGCGCGGCGCAAATGCGGCGTAAAAAGTTAACTTCTGTTGATAAAGCGAATGTGCTAGCAGCTATGCGCTTGTGGCGTAGTACGGTGATGCGAGTTCATGAGGATTATGCTGATGTGGAGTTAGAACATTCATTGGTTGACTCTTGTACAATGCATTTGTTAACTCGTCCGTCAAATTTTGATGTGATTTTAGCTGGCAATATGTTTGGAGATATTTTAAGTGATGAAGCATCTGTTTTAGCTGGTTCTTTGGGAATGCTTCCATCTGCGTCTCTTGGTGATGGTACTTTTGGTTTGTATGAGCCTGTACATGGATCTGCACCAGATATTGCCGGTCAAGGTAAAGCAAATCCAACAGGGATGATCTTAAGTGCTGCAATGATGTTGCGATATAGCTTAGGTATGGAGTCCGAAGCGAAAGCAATAGAGCAAGCAGTTGAGGACACATTAGCGAGCGGGGCGCGAACAGCTGACATTGCATCTGATGGCAGGTTTATTAGTACTCAAGAGTTTGTTGATGATGTGTTGCAACACCTAAACTTGTGACAATATCAAGATCGTGATACACTTTTCACTATGAAAGTGCTGATTATTGATGACGAACAAGTAATTCGAGAAGCCCTTGGGCGTAAATTGCGAAACGAAGGGTTTGAAGTCGTTTTAGGAAGTGATGGTTTAGAAGGGTTACGAGCTTTTCATGCGTCACGTCCTGATCTTGTTGTGCTTGATATTGTCATGCCAGGTATGGATGGTTTAACCGTGTGTCAGCGAATTCGTGAAGTTGCTGATACACCTGTTATGATGCTTTCTGCGCAGGCGATAAAAGAGAGCGATATTGTCATTGGACTTGAAGCAGGAGCCGATGAATATCTTGAAAAACCTATTGGTTTAGATGAATTTGTAGCACGTGTTCGAGCGTTGTTGCGTCGTGCTCAGCTTTCTTCAACAGATACAGAACAGGGTTACACAGATAGCTACCTGAACATTGATTTGCATCGTCGACATGTTTATGTAAGAGGAACAAAGATCCACCTAACACCAACAGAGTTCAAACTGCTAGCAGTCTTGTTGGAAAACGCTGGACGTGTTGTTTCTCAAAGAGATTTGTTAGAGCAGGTTTGGGGTCAAGAGTACATCGATGATGTATATTATCCACGTGTGTACATTAGTCAACTGAGACGAAAAATAGAGCCTGATCCTTCAAACCCGATTTATATCTTAACCGAACACCGAATTGGCTATCGGTTTGAAAAACAGGCTTCTAATCGTACTTGATTGATATGCTTGCTTTAAACTCTATTACATTATTGATCAATGGCCTAACGCTTTCCTTAGCGTTGGGCTTTTTGATTATCTTGCTATGGCATAATTGGCGACAGGACATAAATCAGTTTTTTGGGGTATTTTTACTTTTTGTGGTGTTATGGAATTTTGGTTCATTTTTATTACAACTTAGCCTTATTACGATTGATGAGGCAATGATTGTCATGTTGGCAGTTAGCGCGTTTGAGCTTGGATTTACGGGGGCAAGTGTATCACTCTATGTGTTTACGTCAGT
>RFHA01000061.1 GCA_003696565.1 Chloroflexota bacterium | reverse complement strand
TCCCCGACCCCGCCAACCCGCAATCGTTGAATCGCTATTCATATGTTTACAATAATGCGCTTCGTTATACTGACCCTACCGGTCGAGCTTGCTATGATCCAGGCTTAGATGCGGCAACTCCTGGTAATTGTAATGGAGGCTCGATACCAAATCCTCTACCACCATCCAGACCCAATATAGCACAACAGGCATTAATGCGATTTTGTAATATGTCAAATCAGGTCTGTTCAGGTTCTGATATTGGATATATAACAATAGACTTGTATTTCCTGAAAAATCTGACAGGTTATGACCCAGGCGTTGTTGCATTACCCTATCATCTAAATCCAAATTATAGTGTGCCTGATTCTTTATTCCCTTGGGAAGGTGTTGCAGACGTTACTTATGCTGAACATAGTGCATTACATCCTAAACAATATCCTCGTGGCTCAGAAGAACGAGAGCATTTTACACAAACTTGGCTTGGCGAAGCTACAGGGATTATTCAAACAATGATTAACCGGGCTGCAAATGGAAATTACAAATCTCCTAATCACGCTGCATTGACAAAAGGACAATATGCCCCTCCTGGAAGAAAACCGAATGACACTCTGGGTATTTATCAGGAATTCTATGGCTTGGCTTTTATGGTCATTCAGTTAGAAGTACGAGTTGACCAACCATACCAAGCTTTCGCACACCAAGATCTTTTACCTCTACGTGGTACAGGGGCGTATCTTAATGATACTTGTTGCACTGATACGGCTGCTTTTGGCTACTGGAACAAACCCAAAACATGGTACATCCCGGAAACATATCCTTATATTTTCCCTTAAAGTGAGAGATGGTATGCTAAAAACAATCAAACGTAACAGAATATTTTTTCTTCTCTACTTGATTTTTATTGCGCTATGCACTTTTTCGGCCTGTACAGTCCAAGAAACGACTGTACCAGTTGATTTGTCACAATCTACGGTGCAAACAACAGAACGACCATTTATACCACCCACTTCAAGTGCCATTGCCCAGACAATTACGATGGTTCCTCCCACTGCGGTTTCAACGACTGCTGTTTTCCCTTCTATATCAGCAACACCTGGAATACTTCCTACTGCAACAATGACTGAAAGAAGTGAATGGCAACTAAAAATTGCATTTGTTTCTTTACAAAAAAC
>RFHA01000060.1 GCA_003696565.1 Chloroflexota bacterium | reverse complement strand
TCGCTCTCTTTTGCCTTTTTGGTGTTATTAGAGCAACTCACCCCAGTTGAGCGAGCAGTTTTTCTTTTGCGAGAAGTGTTTGATTATAACTATCAGGAGATCGCTCATATCATCAATAAAGAGCCAACCACTTGCCGGCAAATTTTTAGCCGCGCTAAACAGCACATTCATGCCAATCGTCCACGGTTTAATAGCACCCCAGAGGAGCATCATCAACTTCTTAATCAGTTTTTGCTGGCAGTACAAGCGGGCAACCTCCATGATTTAATACAACTCTTAGCCGAAGATGCCGTTGTCTATTCCGATAGTGGAGGAAAACGCCCAGCAGCTACACGTCCAATTATTGGCATAGAACGAGTGGCACGTTTTATCTTCGGCTTGGCAAAACGCGCACAAACTGCATTTATCATCGAAATTAAAGAAATTAATGGAAGAGCTGGTGTTGTCGTCTATGACAATATATCTAAATTACCTATATCAATCTTCAGCTTTGATATTGTTGATAGTAAAATTCAGACGATACGTGCTATCATCAACCCAGATAAACTAAAGCAGTTTGAGAAGTAACATCCTAAAATCGTCTCCTTTGTGTTTGTTATGTGTTAAATACGGTAATGTGACTAATGAGGAGCGAATAATGCCAGGTGTTATTTCAAACCTGAAAAATAATTATCCAGTCAAAAGCAGCCGCTTGTTATCATGGATTGGGCGGCTTTATTTCCGTTTAGCTGGATGGCGGCTTGAAGGCGAAATCCCCAATGAGCCGAAGTTGGTGATTATTGCCGCGCCACACACAAGTAATTGGGATGGGTGGCATTTGGTGATGGCATCCTGGGCAATCCGCTTAAGATGTCGTTGGATGGTGAAAAAAGAATTTATGCGAGTGCCACTTGTTGGGTTGTTTATTCGGCTAACCGGTGGATTGCCCATTAACCGGCAGGCAAGTCATAATGCTGTTAAAGCTGCTGTAGATGCTTTTAAAACCAATGAACACCTTATCTTGGTGATAGCTCCAGAAGGCACACGCAGTAAACTTGACCACTGGAAAACCGGTTTCTACTTCATTGCCAAAGAAGCAAATGTCCCACTATTAGCCGCACGCATGGACTATGGACGCAAAGTGATTGATTTTATCACCCCGGAGCCACTTACAGGTGACCTTGAGCACGATATTGAGGTTATTTGGAATTTGTATCGCCCACCTATTCGTGGTTTATATCCAGAAAATCAAAACGATTTTAAGCTACGACCAAGAGATATTAAACGAGGTGAGGAGTTATCTAAATGAGTGAGTTTGATGTATTAAACAATCACCGGTTTATTAGTCTTAAAACTTATCGTAAAAACGGTAACGCTGTAGCAACACCAGTATGGTTTGTGCGTGAAGATGACAAACTCTATATCATGACATTGCCAGACTCAGGTAAAGCAAAGCGTATCCGTAATAACAACCAAGTAGAGATTGCCCCATGTGACGGGCGTGGTAATCTGCTTGGGGTGGATTATCTCCCAGCACAGGTGCGGATTTTACCCGAAGGTGAGGAATCCAAGCATGCAGATCAGCTATTTCTTCGTAGATATGGCTGGCAAAAGCGGCTCTTTGGACTATATCATATGCTAACGCGCAAAAAACTAATCTATCTGGAAATTACCCCCAGGCAAAGTTAACGCACTTTAAGAAATTGGGGATAAATCCTGCGGGCTGGTTTGGTGGCAGGCTCGTTTTAGTCCCCTCATTTATGGGATGAAGTGCGGATTTATCTCTTAGGAGTATAGGGATTGGTTATTTTTAAGCAGCATCAACTTAGTATCCATAAGGCGCGGGAAACTGCGCCTTTTATGTTACAGTTGTATCATGATCAGACTATATGCAGGTAGATAAGGACACAATATGATGAGACTAGCCGTGCTTTCAGATATACACGGAAATTGGCATGCTTATGAAGCGGTACTTGCTGATTTGGAGTCTGTTGGCGAGATTGATGTTATCTGGTATCTGGGGGATTATGCTGCATTTGGTCCACACCCAGCAGAGTGTATACGACAGGTACAAGCACATCAAAAAGCACTTGGAGAGGACAAAGTCAAGGTCATTGGCGGAAACACAGATCGCTATCTTGTCACTGGTGAGCGATTTGTGATGCCACCCGCAGCCGATGAGCAGGCATTTCGTCGCTTACACCGCGCTCGCACCACAACTGACGCACTTTTAAACTGGAATTTAGAACAGCTCACCTGGGAGGATTATCAGTTTTTGGCAAGCACCCTGGGCAAAGAAACCAGTTTAAAGGTGCCTGGCTATGGTTATGTAATTGGCTATCATGCGGTCCCTGGCAATGATGAGGCAATGCTGCGCCCAGATACACCAGAAGAAGAAGCAGCAGACTACTTGCTAGACCGTGAAGGTATCCTCGCCATTGGTGGGCATATCCATGTTCAGATGGATCGTCAACTAGGGCGTTGGCGTGTTATCAACGTTGGTAGTATTGGCATGTCGTTTGATATGCCTGGAAAAGCACAATGGGGCTTGTTCACGTTTGAAAACGATCATGTAACAGTGGATTTACGTGCCATTGATTATGATGTGGATGCCGCTTTAAAAGATATGCAAGCAACAGATTACCCTGCACCAGAATGGGCAGCACGTCGCTTACGGGAGGGACGATGATTCAACAGTTGATGGATGAGGTCAATACAGAACAGGGATATGGGGTGTTCCTGATGGCGCAGATGGACAGCGCACCGGATACATTGCAATTTATCATCGCGACAACGGAATTTGATGAAACTGTTAATGGATTACGGGATAAGCACCGATATATTGTACGTTGCATCGGGGTACAGGAACATCAGATTATGCTAGGGATGTTTAAGCATATTCGTCTGCATCAAAAAGAGGAGCACCCACTATTGTATCAATACAACACAACACCCGTTGGATTGTTCTTCCGTGGTAATCCAACCAACGTTAATGAATTGATTTTAGACGTGTTCCAGGGATACGCTAGCACATTCGGGCAATGGCGGCATATTCCTGATTACCTCAACGTCTCTAAGCCACTGGTTGATGTTTTCTCTAGCGGTGGCGATTTAGTGGGAGAAATGCCCAAACCACTTGCCGACCGACTGGACAAAATATTAAAGCATCATCAATTGGAAACCAAGATCATTGAAGGAGAACGACACAAAGAGATGCCTTATATGAAGGCGTTATTGTTAGATGAGTCATATGTCGTGGCGATTGATTTTTCAGTCGATAAGCTGGGTAAGGTGTAAAAGGTTAAATTAACATTCGCTATGTTTCTCTTTGATGTTCATGGTTAACACGGCATAATCTAACCTAAAAATTATCAAAATTAGGAGTAATTTTTATGGAAATCAAAGGGTTAACAGCTATTATCACCGGGGGGGCATCTGGTTTAGGTGGGGCAACCGCACAACGACTCGCAGAACATGGCGCAAACGTTATCGTGTTAGATCGTGATGCAGAACGAGGTGAAGCGCATGCCAAAGCGATTGGTGCCACATTTGCTCAAGCTGATGTTACCAGTGAAGCGGATATTCAAGCTGCCATTGACTTAGCCAAGAACAAATTCGGTGGATTACATATTTTGGTCAATTGTGCTGGCGTGGGGATGGCGATGCGAACCTGGCACCCAAAAGGCGGTCCGCATCCGCTAGATATTTTTGAGACGGTCATCAAGATTAATTTGATCGGCACGTTTAACTGCATTCGGTTAGCTGCTGCTGTAATGGGTGAGAACGAACCCAACGCTGACGGTGAGCGTGGTGTTATCATCAACACAGCATCCGTCGCAGCCTTTGACGGGCAAATTGGGCAAGCGGCATATTCTGCTTCTAAAGGTGGGATTGTTGGGATGACATTGCCAATCGCCCGTGATTTATCAAAAAGCGGTATTCGTGTGATGACAATTGCCCCCGGGTTATTTGATACGCCTTTGTTAGCTGCCCTGCCAGAAGAAGCGCGGATTTCTTTGGGTCAGCAAGTACCCTTCCCGCCGCGCTTAGGGCAACCAGCGGAATACGCCCACCTCGCACAAGCGATTATCGAAAACCCCATGCTCAACGGTGAAGTCATTCGCCTAGATGGGGCTATCCGTATGGCTCCTAAATGAATAAGGAGTCACGCAAATAGGGGCAAAACAACTGCCCCTCACATATTTTATCTGCTATCCCAAAAGCCAGAACTTGAAATCTGAAGCGGTTGGTTATACCCTTTTTGTCTATTGCACTATGTATTGGAAAAGGTATATCCCCGTGCCAAGCAGACAACCACTTATTGTGATTCCTATCCAAGCCCCTGTTCAACAGGACACGTTCAACTTAGTTAATACCATCATCCAATCAATTGACACCGCCGGAGAAAGCTTACAAACCGGTGATGTTGTCGCCATTAGTAGTAAATATGCCGCAATTAGCGAAGGACGTGTGGTCAATCTACACGATGTTCAAATCAGCCCGCAAGCACAAGCTATTGCAGAACGCTACCACATGAACCCGCATTTAGCACAGCTTGTTCTAAATGAAGCTGATCATGTTTTTGGTGGTATCATCCATGAGTTTAACGGGGTCAAAGTGGGATTTTTATTGACCCATAAAGATGGTATTATCTCGCCCAATGCCGGGCTAGATCGTTCCAATATTCCCAGTGGGCAAGTTGTATTATTCCCAATTGACCCATACCATACAGCTGCGCATATTCGTGCTGGATTACGTGCAGCTTTAAACGTAGACGTTGGCGTGATTCTAACAGATAGCTGGTTAATGCCTGGTCGCTTAGGTACAACCGGCGTTGCCTTATCTACCGCGGGCTTTAAACCTATTCGAGATCAACGCGGTAAGCCGGATCTATTCGGCAACCCCATGCAAGTTACTCAAATCGGGATTGCTGATTCAATCTGTGTTTGTGCGCAAATGGTCATGGGCGAAACCGATGAAGCAACCCCCATTGCGATCGTCCGTAACACCGGTGTAGAACTCACTGACGCAGTGCTTGGTGTGGATGATGTTGCTATTCCCTGGCAAATGTGCATCTATGTTGGGTCATTAACAGAAGGACGCTTAACACAAGACCTACTCACTGCCAATATTATCGCAGGGGATTAGTTGTATCCTTTTTCAGAAGAATAGCCAAGATAATAATAGCGTTGGTTAAAATGATGCACCTTATAGAAACGAAACGCCTATCTCCGGTGTGTACGCTAGTGTTGGTCGCCCCATTGATGGGGGAGATAGTGTTGCCAGGGGATTTATCCCTTGGCAATATCGTAAAATTCCCCACGCCCCAATTAACGGTGATGTATTATTCGATATATCCTAACGCTTTTAGATGATTAATCACATCTGGGCTGACACTGCCATCATAGGGGCTATCTGTGTGGTAATGTTGTGCCAACTGTACAAACGCACTGATTTTATTCTGCAAATCGGTTGCCAGTTGTCTGTTCTGTTCTGCTAAATTGACTTGCTCAGTAGGATCAACTGCAATGTCAAACAAGCCTTCAATATAGTTGTTGGCAACTGCTAGTTTATGTGAATCCTGATATACACCACGCCGCACACACGTTAATAACATAGACTCTATTAGATGCGGGTGGTGGTGTTCTATAACGCTCAAAAGGGTTTGTGGTGGAAATGCCTCTGCAAAAACCAACCCGTTTTCACTATCTGGCGCGCAGTTGGTAGAACGCGCTAGAGAAAGATTTTTAACATCCGCATTTGGGTTACTTTCATCAATCGGCGGGGTGATCCCAGCGACATCTAACACAGTATGAAAAATACGCCGTGTACTGACATTGGTTTGGATTCGTTTGCCAACTGGAAACATTTGTGGGTATGAAATTACCAAAGGAACATGAACTAATTCTTGGTATACCACAAAGCTATGACCAAAGAAATGATGATCACCATGTCCTTCTCCATGGTCGGTAGCGATGATCACCAGTGTATCTTCCAGCGCACCGGAGTCTTTAAGATAACGTAATAGTCGCCCTAAGTGATAATCTTGATGTGCAACTTCCGCATTATAAAATCCATCAATAATGTGTGATTCCCAGGCAGAAAGCGGTTCTTCAACCGGACTTGCCCAGCGTGCGGCATCAGCATTAAAGCGGTTAATGAATGAATAAGCGGCTTTATCTACATCTGGCACAAAGCGTTTGATGTAATCTTGGGGGGGGCGATACGGCATGTGTGTCCCCATCAGATTAAGGAACAAGAATAATGGTTGCCCCCCACCACGATGGACTTTGTGATAATCAATTAGATCATCAATAGAACGGGCGGTATTGCCTTTGTAGTTAACCCAGCGTGTCCATAAAGGTGTTAGCATGGGATGAAGCGAAATACGAAATAACCAATCTGACCGGGCAAAATATTGGCTGACATGTAAGGCAAACCGCCGCCACTGTTGGCTAATTTTACGCCGAACCCATGTGCGCGTTAGGTCAAGCGGGCGGTTTGGGGCTGCCCCAGCATAATTAAAAAATTGATTGAACCCCCGTATTAAACCGGTATCCAGCACGCCGACCAACGGGTTATTACAAAATCCTGCCGTATGGTAGCCATCTGCCTGTAAAATCTCAGCTAATGTGGGATAACTGCCGGATAATTTGCTGGTCGCTTGGGTAACTTGATGTGTAGAGGGATACAATCCGGTGAACATTGAGGCATGAGAGGGTACCGTCCACTGTGCTGGGGCAATTGCCCGCTCAAATAGAGTTGATTCTGTGGCAAATTCGTCCAAATGAGGTGAAGTTTGTTGTGGGTGACCATAGATCGATAGGCGATCTCGCCGTTGTGTATCCAGAATAATCAATACAATATCTGGCATAGCTGTTCTCTCTCCAAGGTTGATCTCATGCAAAATAGCATAGCATATCTTTTATCTGTTCATTATGGCTAAAAATAACGGGGCAGGTATGAATGCTTTAGGTGTTTACTGATTTTTTACAGGCTTTACGGATGATTTACTTTCAGCAAAAAATCTCATGACAATTTTACCGCATCCTATAGGCAAGTGAACGAGTTCGATAGGAGAAAATATCATGAAAACCAAACTCAGCATTATCACACTATTGATTTTAGTTATGGGATTAATGGCTGGTGTCGTAAGTGCGCAGCCGGGTGGTCCAGGTGACGGACCGCGTGATCCAGGTCGTCCTGGTGGACGTGGCGAACGTGAGCATCGTGTTCACCCTATTCGGAATGCAATGGATACAATCGCCAGTGAATTGGGGCTGACTCCGATTGAGTTTATGGAATTGTTGCGGGATGCCGAGCCTGGTAGCACAATGGCGGATGTCATCACAGCCAATGGTGGCGATGTCAACGCAATTATCGGTATTTTGATCGCTCAGGCAACCGATCAGATCAACGAAGCAGTGGAAAATGAACGGTTGACCCAAGAACGTGCCGATGAATTGCTGGCAGAACTGGAAACCCGCTTGAATGAGATGATGAACCGCGAACTGCCAGATCGCCCTGTTCGGGGTCGCCCAGGGGATGGGGTTGGTATGGAACTAGCACATATCGTCCAAGATTGGATTGCGAACAACACTGATTTGACCCGCACCGATATTCGTGAAGCATTACGTGATGGCGAAACCTTTGCTGAAATTCTAACTAACGCAGGCGTTGATCTGGATGCTTTCGTGGCGGATGTGACTGCCGAAGCACAAGCCAAATTAGATGAAGCCGTTGCAAACGGTGACCTGACACAAGAACAAGCAGATGCTATGCTGGAACGCTTCTTAGAAGGCTTGAACAACCGGCTTTCTACACCGGCTGATGCATAAACCAACAAACAGAACGAATAAAGGGCGGGGAAACCTGCCTTTTATTGATTCTCCTCTTGGTTGATTTTTTCGATTAAGCGTAATGCTTCTAACTGCATTTCTGCTGAACGTCTGCCTAAGCTCGCTAGCTCTACACTAGGGTCTTCACCACT
>RFHA01000379.1 GCA_003696565.1 Chloroflexota bacterium | reverse complement strand
GCTGATAGTAAAACAGCTATTATGCGTGGTAATGATGTGTTGTTCTCCCGCCCACCACTTGTTTTAGAAGCTGAAATTATCTTGGAAGATGGTGAATCCTTCCCATTAACTTTAATTAACTTGCACATCAAGTCGTTAAGTGGCATTGATACTGAACCAACCCAAACTCGTCGTTTGATGCAAGCGATGATGGTTGCCGAATATGTGCAGACTCGCATTGACGAGAATTTGATTGTTTTAGGCGATATGAACGCCTTCCAGTTTACAGATGGTATTGTGGATGTCGTTGGTATCATTCAAGGTGAAAGTGGGCAGGCGTATCGTATGCCGGAAGATGATCCCTTAGAGCCGAATTTGATTAGTCTACTGGAACGTGTACCACAAGATGAGCGTTATTCATTTGTCTATAACGGCAGTTATCAGGTTTTAGACCATATCCTCACTTCACCAGCAATGGATGCTTATGTAACAGATGCGATGTTCAGCCGTGGAAATGCAGACGCTGTTACACCCTGGTATCTTGATGAGACAATGGGCGCGGCGCGCTCGGCTGATCACGATGGTTTTGTAATTTATATCCGTCCAGAGTAGCGTGTTGTGTCGTTGCCAAGGGATAAAACCCTTGGCAACATCTGTTTGGAGATCAATCCCACATACTGCCACACAAATTAATCCGCTGCAGCCGGCTGAGATACCATCAGCGGCGGGCGCGTTTTTGCACCGGCTTTTGGCTCAATATGACTCATGGCATATTCTGCCAGGGCTGTAATCGTTAGGCTTGGGTTAATCCCCGGATTAGCCGGCATGATTGACCCATCAACAACATATAGCCCCGGATAGTTATGAACACGGCAGTATTGATCAACAACCCCTTCATCCGCTGTACGCCCCATCGGACAACCTCCCAGTAAATGTGCTGTTGTGGGAATTCCCATCAACGCCTCTGGGATGGAATCTTGTGGGATGCCGTTGGTTTTTTCTGCATATTTGCGTGTTAAACCTTGCGAAATTTCAAAGGGCGGGGAGATTTTTTGCCCAGGGTTTAGCTTAGAGATCAACCCGCGTCGGAATAAGGTGAATGGACTGCGACCCAGCCTGACTTGCATTGTGCTATCTTCTGTTTGCATGATGAGCAAGATCGTTGTTTTTTCTGCCCATTTGCCATAAATTTTTGTGTACAGAAAATCCAAGGGATGGCGGATACCTTGCCACAGTACACGCCCCAAACGAGCGAGGACATTGTTACTACTTGTCACCATTGGGATAGCCAGCATCCGAATAAACCCTGACCCCTTAGGGTAACGTACAGGCTCCAGATGTGTGTTATTATTCACACGCAAGATAGATGTAATAGCCAAACCTGTGGAAAAATCAGCTGTTTTATCTCGACTCGTACTGCCGGGGATGGTCTCACTATTTGTTCGTACCATTTCCCCCAGTTTTTGAGAAATTTTAGGCAACGATTTTGATACATCACGGCAGTGAAATAACAACTTCATTGTGCCAATCGCATGAGCAGAAACAACAACATTACGAGTCCGAACAGTATAGCGTTTGCGTTGCCAGGGTAGGGCAGTTGACCGCCGATAGATGACTTCATACCGTGCGCCATCTGGTTGTCCATCGGCTAAGGGACGAATATCAATCACTTCTGATTCTGGGCGAATTTCTGCCCCCCATTTTTCCGCAAAATATAGATAATTTTTATTCAGTGTGTTTTTGGCATTGTGGCGGCATCCAACCATGCACCCCCCACAGAAGATACAACCGCTACGGGCGGGTCCTTCTCCACCAAAATATGGGTCTGGCACTGTTTCACCTGGCTCACCAAAGAAAACAGCAACATTAGTTGGACGGAAGCTCGCTTCTCCTCCATATTCTGCTGCAATCTCTTGAATAACCTGATCTGCCGGGGTCAGGCGTGGGTTGGGTGTTACCCCTAACATGCGTTTGGCTGTTTCATAGTGTGGACGTAATTCTTGCCGCCAGTTATTTAACTCTCGCCAGCCTGGTGCATCAAACAACTTGTCCTCTGGTTCCATCAACACGTTGCCATACACTAAACTGCCCCCACCAACGCCACTGCCATGTAATGCCATAACATTATTCAACAACGTAATTTCAAAAATGCCAAAACAGCGTAAGATCGGCATCCAAAGAAATTTGAATATTTGCCAATTTGATTTTGGCAGGTCTTGATCTTGATACCGCTTGCCACGTTCCAGCACCAATACATCATAACCTTTTTCCGTCAGGCGCATGGCAGAAACACTCCCGCCAAAACCTGACCCAATTACGATAAAATCGAACGTTTTGTCTTGCATAAAATCTAATTCCTTACCATGTTTATTTTTGATTATTCTAACATGGATTCGATTTTATCGGTAAATTTTCAATCAATCTTAGCGCGTGGCTTCACTTATGATGTCACGGTGATAATATCACCAAGTGTTTGCTTGATTTGGTTATTGTCATCCATTATTAAAACACGGGGCTGCCAATTAGCTGGAACAGGCGATGGGACATAAGCAAACGCCATAATAATCACACGATCTCCTACCTGTACAAGCCGCGCCGCCGCACCGTTTAATTGGATTTCTCGGCTACCTGCAGCGGCGGGAATGATATAAGTTTCGATGCGATTACCGTTTTCAATATCGGCTATCAACACTTTTTCATAGGGGAGCATCCCGGCTTGTTGTAGCAAATCCGTGTCGATGCCGATACTACCTTCATAATTTAAATCAGCGGCGGTTACCCGTGCTTGATGAATTTTAGAACGTACCATTTCGATGAACATAGTCAACTTCCATTTATGTGTTTCGTTTTTGGTGTTTGTGCATTTGTGGGGCATTATTAGTTTAACGCCACACCAAGCTGCATTATTTTAATGGTATAAGCGATATTCACACAGGTTGAAACACCACCCCAAGCCCATCTCCTTGCGGTACATTCAGCGTTCCATCTGTATTGAGTATAAAGCGTTGGTCTACAATATCCTGCTCAAAATAACGGTCTGTCGCGCTGATGTCACCAGGGATCACAAACCCCGGCAAGGACGCTAATGCAAGTAACATCGCCCGCCCGATACCTGTTTCTAGCATACCCCCAACCCAACACGCATCACGTTGAATTTGGTATATTCGCAATGCTTCGGTTAAGCCTCCAACGCGCCCTGGCTTCAAATTGAGGATTTTCCCAGCGTTGATATGCCGTGCAAGTTGCCAATCATGCGCGGATTTCACACTTTCATCCAAGCAAATCGGGGTTTGGATGCGCGCTTGTAACAAGCTGTGTTCATACAGATCATTGTACGCTAAAGGTTGTTCAATCATCAATAAATTGAGATCATCTAATTGTGCTAAATGTGGCGTATCGTCCAATGTGTAGGCACTATTTGCGTCTGCCATAAGCATAACATCTGGAAAGGCACGGCGCACTTCTCCTAAAATTTCCACATCTGCCCCTGGCTTGATTTTGAATTTAAGACGAGTGTATCCAGCTGCAAGATAATCACCGGCGGCTCGTAATGTGGCATCAATATTGGGTTGGATACCCACCGCGACACCCACAGCTACCCGCTGACGTGGCACTTCACCCACAACTGAGCCGAGTAGTTGCGCTAAACTCACACCGTGTGTGCGGGCATAGGCATCCCAAATAGCTGCTTCTAACCCCGCCTTTGCAAAATGATTGCCACGTACCGCTTGAATTAAACCCGGTACCTGGGTTGGGGTGATAATTGACTGACCTAAGATCAAGGGAATTAGATAATCCTTGAGGATATGCAGCCCACCTATTAAGGTTTCTGCATCATAGCCTGGGAAAGAATCCAGCGAGGCTTCGCCCCATCCAATCACACTGTCAGTGGTTTCAATTTGTACAATCACGGCAGTTTTATGCGTCATTGTGCCATAACTTGTTACAAATGGTGTTTTATACGGCAGGCTAATCGGGAATAAATCAACACGCTTAATTTGCATTATCGCAAAAATTCCAAAACTAACTTTTCAAATTGATTAGGTTTTTCCAAGTGGACGGTATGCCCAGCGTCTGGGATGACCTCTAAGCGCGATTGGGGGAGGATGGTATGCATCTGCTGGTTGATGGTTGTAAATTTTTCATCCAACGCCCCTGCGATCAATAACACTGGCATCTTTAACTGTGGCAAAAACTCCCACATAGACGGCTGCGCGCCGGTTCCCATCCCCCGTAGGCTATTGGCTAAGCCGATAGGATTGTGCCTTAAGCGTATTGCCCGTAATTGTGCCTTCATTGCCTCGGTTTGACTATCCCATAAAGGGAGTGATTCCCAATAGCGCACAAAGGCTTCAATCCCTTCTGATTCGATACGTTCGGCTAATGCTTCATCGCGCTGACGGCGTTCATCGCGTTCGGCTTGTGTTTTTAAGCCAGGGGAGGCACTCTCTAGGATGAGTTTATGGACACGTTCAGGGTAATTCACCGCTAAATATAACGCTAGCCTGCCTCCCATTGAATACCCTAATAGATTTATTTTCTCTAATCGGAGCGAATCACACAGCGCGATAATATCTCGTGCGGCTGCTTTGATGTGATAACGGTTGGCGTGTATGGGGGATTCTGTCTCGCCATGCCCAAGTAAATCCGGCGCGATCACTTCAAATTGGTCTGTATATGCCGCCATTTGCCAATTGAGTTCGCTACCAGTAAAACCATGAAGCATGACAAGCGGAAAGCCGCGCCCTTGGCTGGTGAACACATACCGCACCATATTGAGTTGGGCGGAATAACGCATAACAATGCCCTTTTTTGGCTAATTGATCACTTCAGCAATTGCTTTCAGTGTATCATCAATCATGTCATCAGTGTGTGCCAAGCTGAGGAAACCAGCCTCAAATTGGCTTGGCGCAAAATAAAACCCGCGTTCCAGCATATGATGAAAAAAACGCGCATATGCAGCTGTATCTGCATAACGCTTTGCTGTGTCATAATCACGGATGGTTATTCCCTGCTGATTCAAGAAATAAAAGCCGAACATTGTCCCAACCGCTGCAACTTGTAGAGGAAATTGCGCCAACCCCGCTGCGAGTTTTGTTGTTCGCGATGCAATTTGGTCAAAGACCTGGGCTAGTTTACGCAGTGTAACTAACCCCGCTGTCATCGCAAGAGGATTGCCGGAAAGCGTGCCTGCCTGATACATTTTGCCGGATGGCGCAACGTGTTCCATGATATGACGTTTACCGCCATATGCACCAACCGGTAATCCCCCACCGATAACTTTTCCCAAGCAAGTTATATCTGGGGATAGTTGATACAACGCTTGTGCGCCACCCATCGCCACACGAAACCCCGTCATTACCTCATCTAAAATAAATAATGCGCCATGCGCGGCACAAAGTGATTGTACTGCTTGCAAATAGCCATCTTCCGGTGGAATTAACCCCATATTCCCGGCAACCGGCTCAATAATGACACCAGCGATTTGATCAGGAAATTGTTCAAATAGTTGACTGAGGGCTTGTAAATTATTAAAAGGGGCTATCAGGGTATGAGCAGTGGTGGCGGCAGGCACACCAGGCGAATCCGGCAATCCTAAGGTGGCGGCTCCGCTGCCCGCCTGAACCAAAAGCATATCAGCGTGCCCATGATAACACCCCGCAAATTTGATAATTTTATCCCGCCCGGTATAAGCGCGTGCTAGCCGTAACGCGCTCATACATGCCTCCGTTCCACTATTAACAAAGCGGATCATTTCAATTGATGGCATGTGCGCTATGATTTGTTCGGCTAATTCGTTTTCTACACGGGTGGGTGCGCCGTAGCTGGTGCCTTTGGTGATCGCTTGTGTGAGCGCATTCACGACATCCTCATCAGCATGACCTAAAATCAACGGACCCCAGGAAAGCACATAATCAACATAACGGTTCCCGTCCACATCAAACAAATATGCCCCAGATGCATGGTCAATAAAACGTGGTACACCACCAACACTATGAAACGCTCTAACTGGGCTGTTTACCCCGCCTGGCATTAAGGTTTTTGCACGGGCGAACAGCTTTTCAGACTCAGACATAACGCACAGCTTCCTTTGCAAAATACGTTAAGATCATATCTGCACCCGCACGTTTGATGCTGATGAGGCTTTCTAACATGGCTTGTTCTAAGTTAATCCAACCGTTTTGTGCAGCGGCGTGGATCATAGCATATTCCCCACTGACTTGATAGGCGGCTAACGGCAGTGTGAATTGTTCTCGTAGTCGGTGGAGAACATCTAAGTAAGGCATGGCTGGCTTCACCATGAGAAAATCCGCGCCTTG
>RFHA01000007.1 GCA_003696565.1 Chloroflexota bacterium | reverse complement strand
CTGTTGCACCATATTCTGTAATGCGGTTTGTTCACAGATTGGGAAAATATCATAAAATAAAATATGATTAGCGAACAAATCGCCGTTTAATTAAGTAAGTGCCACCATACATAAGAAAAAGGAAAAAGAAAAGCCCGGAATTCTTATAGTATGGTATCGCCACTAACAGAATTACGGGCTAACAGATCGGGGAAGTTACACTACCTCAAGTCGGAATCCCCAAGCCACAAATATTCCCGGTACTAACGGGATACGTGTAGAAAATGATGGCTAGAATTCCCAATCAACCCATCAATTTCTATACGTAATTATACAGGGGAATTAAACTTTTGGCAACACGTTTTTCCTTCATCATGAGGGGAAAATGGCAAATACAACAAAAACAAACGCAATTCTATTAAACTTAGCACGCAGTTTAACACAACAAGGCTGGTCTGTGATTCCGCTTCGTGGCGATGCTGATCCGCTTGCTCCTAAAGCCCCCGCCCTTCCCTCATGGAAGCTTTATCAGGGACGTATTCCAACTGATTCCGAACTTGTTCGTTGGTTCGTTAATCAGCGATTTTCCGCGTTAGGTGTTGTTTTAGGGCGCGTTTCTCGTTTGATTGTAATTGATATTGATGATCCTGTTCAGGCAGAACGGTTTCAGGCAGAATTTCCTGATCTTACTGAAACCTTCACTGTCTCATCTGGTAATCGTCAACTACCACACTATTATTTTTCTCTTCCGTCAGATGTTGTTGTTACCCCTCGTAATCATGCTGGTATAGAACTCCGAAGTGACGGACAATATGTTGTTGCTCCTTTGGTTTCTATCAACAACAAAACATGGGAAATTACGAATCCGGTTCATCCTAAACTGCTCACTAAAAGCGATTTAAGGCGGCTTTTATCGTTCTTCCGTCTTAGTACATATCAATCGTTTGAAAAATCGCTAAAAACGCCTTCTGACGCGATTTTAACCCCGTCTAGCATACCATCGTTGATTGCACGGTATCATCGCCTGGCGGATAAACACGGACGCAACAATGCGCTCTTCTATACCGCATGTTATGCGCGTGATCGTGGTTGGACGCAATACCAAGTTCAACAGGCTTTAAGTCATGTTCATGCAACTAAACCAGCTGTATCTGCGCATCCAACAGAGACACGAAAACATCGTGAATATGAGGCACAGCGGACAATTGCGAGCGCGTTTAGTCGTCCAGCACGCCAACCTCACAATACTCATAAAGTTTATCAACTGCCCAATGCTGTACGAGAAATATTGCTCCAAATGCGGTTAGATAATGTCGCGCGGGTTTTAGATGGTTTAATGATGGCGGGTTTTGAGCCTGGACAACAATTCACTGTCAAAACGGCTTATCAGGCATTACAACTGTTTGGAATTGGACGAAATACATTAATTGATGTCTTGAAATCGTATCCTTCCCCCCAGCCCCCCCATCCTGCTAACGCTGCAACACGCTACGCTGATGAGACCAAAAAATGCTTTTTTGGTAGGGTCGCAAACTCGGTAAAAACCCCTGGCAGACCTGCTCAAATTTACATCATGCCATCAATAGGTGATTTATGTGACCTGCTTGATGTTCAACCAAAAGGGTGTGATCCACTCTCACCTGCTGATCTGCAATCTCCAGCTGCTTATCGCGCGGCACTGCATGCAGCCCTCATTCGCCGCGCGCCAGGTAAATATTCACGTCGCTGGCAAGCACGCCGCCTTGGTATTTCAAAAGATACATGCCGCCGTTATGAACGCCAGAAGAAAATCGCCACAATCCCAACTTTTCAGGATACACAAGTCCGCTTTTTTAATGTGCACCAAGTTATCCCAGATGAGGCATCACCGGGGCAATTCATACAAGACGAAGCGGGTAAACGATACCCTGCTCAGGTGCGCCTTGCCCAAAAGTTGCTCAAAAAAGGTAAACGGTTGATCTTCCGGCGGCAAGATGTCAACTATTATTTTGTGCCGGATGCAGTTGATTTATCCAAGATATTGGAGGTGACAAATGCGCAGCTAACACAATTGAATTTACCGGGCTTTGATGCAGATAGCCCAATTGAAATCGCAGCATATTTGCCTGGAATTGAAATCGTTATCGTTGAACCACATTCGCAAACCGCGTCGGTATCTGTCACAAATACAGAGCCACGGTCAAACTCCCAGGTGGCAAAACATGCCTTAAAAATGACTAAGCAACGGGCTTCTGCTGATGACGACTTAGCAGAAGTGGTCTATCAGACCTTGAGGCGATTAAACCCTACACATGCCATGACCCGTAAGCGGGCAAAAGCACTTGTGCGTCAATTTCCACCTGATCGTATCCGGCGCGGGTTGAGCGTGATTCAGCGTCGTAGCAATATCTATAATCCCGCTGGTTTTTTGCAAACGTGGTTAAAATGTTCTGGGACAGAACATTTTGCTTGATGACGCTTTCAAATGATAAGTGGTTTTGGAGTAAATGTGATAAGTGCTTCAAGACTGATTTTGATAAGTGGTTTTGGAGTAAATGCGCCTGCCCTACCCTATCGCAAAAAATACCGCTTGATAGCGATTTCTTGCGTAAAACTTGCTAAAATTCCAAGGGAATGACGCGGTGGGGTAGGGCATTCATTGATAACACTCCCATGATGTTTCTAATCCAAGTATGATGAAATTCGTTTCTCTTGTTCGTCTAGCCAATCGCGTAACTCTCGTAAAGCTTTGAGTGCCTGTGTGTTGTATTTGTCTTGACCATGACCAGCCCGCTTAATCGCCCGTACCATATCTAAAAAGTGTCGTTTTGTGCCGGGAGATTGTTCTGGTAAAGATGGCTTGGCTTTTGGGGAATTGTTCTGTCCCAGAACATTTTCACGATAGTATGCGATTGCTTCTTTTGATGGCATCGAGGCTAATTTTGCCAATAACTCTTCTGGTAAATTTAAATCATCACCACCCACCCATATTTCGTTTGGCAGGCTAAGAATCAGCCGATAGCGTGATAATGCAGAACGGCTTTTCACCCCCATCGCATTGAGCAAATCCTCGCCTTTTCCATATGGGGCACTTTTCTTTTTTAGAGCTTGGGCATAATAATCTTGCTCATTAGAAAAAGCATCAAATGCAGCGAAGTTTTCTTGTCCGTGTAGGTTCATCATCAACACCGCATATTGACGGGCACGGCTGATTGCGTTCAAATCGGTGCGGGCGTTATTCTCGGTTGCCTGTCGCCACACATCCACTTTATCAACTTGCCGAGCGATGATCTTTTCCCATTTATCCCGCTCATCTGGTTTGCCGTCTTCACCGTTGAACCAAATATATAACAGATGATGCGCTAACCAACGCCGTTCTCCAGTCTCTAGTTGATATTTACCTTCTTGAATGGGGACAACTGTGATCGGGTTTGTCAAGCCATCTCGCCGAATACTTGCTGCTAGCATGACAATTTTCATTAGGGATTCTTCTATTGGTCCTGGGTTATAGCGGCTCGTTTCACTTTCTGTGCGCTCACTTTCTGTTCCAGAAAGATAGGCTCCTAAATTAAAGACATCCCCGCGCTCTTTTTGAGCTGCTTGTTGCCACAACCGTAATAAATTGCCAACACCCTGCGATGTTTGATCCCACATCTGGCGGATACTAGAAGGAATGGCGCGGCGTGGTTGAGCAAAGTCCGGCGCGATCTCAAAGATACTTATCCGCTTTAACCGCTCAATTTGTGCCTCACGAGCTTGAATTTGTCCGTAGATTTGACTATGGGCATCTAGCCAACTTCCGGCTGCTGTTTCCTCATCATCGTCACGGTCATTAAACAGATTACTATTGCGAAAGTCTCGTTTGGGCATTAGATTGCCTCCGCTCTTGTAACAGCGTTCCATGCTTCTTGGGTGGCTTGGGTTTCTGGTGCAAAATTAAACAGAATGCGCCGAGCAAATGATGCCTGATTCCAAACCGTTCGCAATTTGATTTCGGGCCAAACTAACTTACCAAAACGCTCTTTCAATACCTGAATACCATAATCATCAGCCTGTGTGCCTGCGCGGTACATGGTTGGGATAATTCCGCCAACCACAATTGGTGAAAGCCCCATGTTCTCGCGCATTTTTGATGCGTCATCTTTGTGTTTCATGCTTTCGATTAAGCCATCAAAACTGAGATACTCACATTTGGTGGGGTAAAGAATGGCATTGGTAGACATATAGATACTGTTATGAAACAGCGACGGGGTGGGGGCGGTGTCAAAAATGACGACATCTAAAATGCCTTCTAGTTCAACTAAGCGGTCGCGCATCGCCATAATGTCTGATGTCATCAGGGGGATAACACTGGTTGATGTATCTGATGGCACAACTAGCAAATCGCCTTTAACTGGCTCTCCTGGTACGCCATAAAACTCTGGCTTAATGCGACGAACGGCTTTTTGGAATGGGAGATCACGCACAATCAAATCATGGAGCATGGGTTCTTTTTTTAAGCCAAAGGCGACTGTTGCATGTCCTTGCGGGTCGGCATCAATTAGTAACACACGCTTGCCCCGAATTGCCATCCCTGCAGCGATATGCGTGGCGAGTGTGGTTTTACCTACGCCACCTTTCTCGTTTAAGAGTGAAATAACTTTCATCGATTCACGCCCTATTGTCATTAATTTTTGAGGGTATTGTACGTGACAAAAACACCAGCGACAAGAAAAGAATGTTTTTTGTGTATTAAACTCTGTTCACGAATAATCTCCGGCGAGGGGATGAATCTGGCATGCTAGCGTTGGGCACCGCATCAATAGGTCTGGATTTGGACGATTATGCTTTGACGGAAAGACGACCCAATCATTTTTTAGAACATGCTTATTTTTATATCCATAAAATCCCCAGTGCCCGATGCAGGGTTGCTATTCGCACTTAGTGAAATTTGTGTTATCTTAAATATGCATGTCGTCGTTTGTTAGGTAGGAGCTAAATTTCTTGTCATCAAAACCACCTAAAAAATCATTCAAAAAAAATTCTAAAAGCTCACCAAGAGACGCTAAAATTGATGCCGTTGCCAAAGAAATCGCGGCAAAACTCGGCGAAACAGAAAAACAGCCAACCACGCAAATTAAGCGGATTTTGCAGACTATTGGCGAAGATGCAACTCGCCAGGTATTGAAAAAAACCTTCGAGATTGAAGCACAAGGTGGCATGACTACTCTGGATGGAACTCGGCGACGCACAGTAGGTGGCGTGTTTTTTTACCTTATTCGTCAAGAATTTCCAAATGAAATTGTCGTTAAAATCTTTTATCCATGGATTAGCAAGCTCCAGGAACACGCAAAAACACAAGATCGTTTCCCTGAGTTTTTATGGCACAAACGCAAGGCGGTTTTTGAGAAGCTAAATGGACATAAAGGAAGGGTTAACAAAGTGAGAATTAATTTGATTGGTCGTCCTGGAAAAGTGGAACACCGTCAAAACCTGGTAATCTTTTCCATGCAGGATGAACTGAATTATAAAAATATGAGTACCCCAGCTGATATGCCGTCGGTTGAAAATATCGCTAAAACGTATTATGTGTTGGTGTCTTCGCGGCAATGGGAACGTGTTCAAAAAATTGTTGAAGATGGTAAGGATGAATTAATCGTTGAGGGGTTATGCGGCTATGATGAAGAAGTGGGGGGCATTGTAGTCTTTGCTACATATGTTTCAACACATAAATTGCAGCGTAAATTACGTAAACAGCGTAAAAACCGCAAACCTGAAACCGAGAGATTTTTACCGGCAGACCCCGATCTATATAACGATGATGTCCCTAACCAGGTGATATCAAAGCCCAAGAAAGCGGAAAAAGCAAAGAAAAAACAAAAAGTACAATCACCTGCTAAACCTGCTCCCGTCTCAATTAATTTAGAAGATTTGGATATATCTATTCCAGAAGGGATGCCAGAAGAAGCCGTAAAGAAACTCCGTGAACTTTATGCGGCTGCCGAAACTTTCCGGCAAAAGATCGCCAATATCCAATCAAAACCAATAGAACAACAGTTCGGTTTGGATATGACACTAAAACTGCTTCTCAATGTCGAAAAGCAAATTACTGCCCTCAAGGAACAATATTCCAAGTGAGTATAACAATAAGATATTCATCGCAACCTCCGTGCTGGCAACCATCCGACTTTAGCGGGTGGTCATTAACGCTCAATTGGGCAATTTTGCTGAATCTATGATGAATTTTTTGCGTATTCCAAATTTCTGAGTACAATAGCCCTTAATGTGTAGTTGAGTGTGCAAAAAATCACGTTTAGTGAAATTGCCCACACAATTACCGCATACGGTTTGTATGGGTTATACATGGCAAAATGCCATATGGCTACGTACAATCCATAAATAAGGTTCATTTAACTTTTTTTAAGGAGATGAAGTATGAGAACTCTTATTAAGCTCGCTGTAGCTACCATGCTGCTAGCACTCGTTAGCGCGTTGGTAGTGCCAGTCGCCGCTCAAGAAGACCCCGGCGAAGACGGCGGCACAATCATTACTTCCACATTCGGTTCTGGTCCAGATACCTTCAGCCAAATATACTGCACAGATACCGCCTGCTCAGCCATGGTTGGTTTCATGTATATTGGTCTGTTGGGTGTTGATCCTGTGGAAGCTCAGATTGTCCCCGGTGCCACTGGTGCACTCGCACGCGATTGGGAAGTATCAGAAGACAACCTGACCTATACCTTCCACCTGCGCGATGACTGGTTCTGGTCAGATGGCGAGCCGATTACTGCCCAAGACATTCTGTATCACTGGGAAATCATCAATACCCCAGAAGCGCAACATCCTGATGCATGGCTCACTGATGTGATTTCTAGCGTGGAAGCACCTGATGACTACACACTCGTCGTTACCTTCCCGGATCCGCAGTGTACAGCACTGAATTATGCTGGTGGTTTGGCACCCGTTCCGTCCCACTATCTGAGCCAATTCGCACCAGAAGAACTGGTTGATCTGCCATTTAACCTGGAACCGGATATCACCTCTGGTCCATTCTATTTTGAAGGCGCACGTCCTGGCGCAACCACCAACTTGCTGGGTTATGATGACTATGTTGATGCAGAACTCGGTTACGTCGCCCCGTATCGCTTGGTGCAGGTCGTCAGTGCTGACCAAACCGTTCAGGTTGAGCAACTGCTCAATGGTGAAATCAACGTTTTGGAAGGTCCTCCAGTGAACCGTCGTGATGAAATCCGCAATGCGGAAGGCATTCAGGTCTTTGAATTCCCTGGTAACTCTTGGGACTATGTTGGGCTGAACTTAGCTGACCCCACCAACCCGCAACCGGCACTCGATCCCGATACCGGTGAACGCATTGATCAGGGTATCCACCCAATCTTCGGTGACAAGCGCGTCCGTCAGGCATTGGCACACGCCATCAACATCGATGCGATGATTGAAAGCGCTGTGTTTGGTGAAGGGCAACGCATGGCTGCGCATATTATCCCCAGCTCCTGGGCATATAACCCAGACTTGCCACCGCGTGAATACAACCCAGACCTCGCTGTCGAAATGTTGGCAGAAGCTGGTTGGGTAATTGAAGATGGCGTGATGACCTGCCGTGGCTGCCTCTATGCCACCGAGGTTGACCCCAACTTTGAAGGTAGCCCGATGACATTTGAACTGCTGACCAACGCCGGTAACACCCGCCGTGAGGCAATCGGTATCGTCGTTCAAGACGAACTGGCACAGCTCGGTATCACCGTCGACTTCCAGACCATCGACTTCAACACCTTGTTGGACGTGATGGACAGCCAGGAATTTGATGCCTTCATTCTCGGTTGGCGTAATGGTTATCCCGATGATCCCAACACCGTGCAGTTGTTCGGTGCAGAAGCAGATGTCCCCGGTTCAGGCTTTAACTTTACATCCTTCTACAACGAAGAATACTTTGAACTGGAACAACAAGCTCTGACCGTCCCCGGTTGCGATCTCGATGCACGCCGTGAAATCTACTACCGCATGCAGGAAATCATGCAAGATGAAATGCCATACATCTGGCTGTTCGTACAAAATGGTTTCTATGCTGCACGTGACACCGTAGAAGGCTTCGCTCCATATCCAAGCCAACTGTGGTGGAACGTTGACACCTGGACAGTTCAGCAATAAGCCTGACCTGATCCTGGTCGAATAAAATTAACGCCGGAGGCATCCGCTTCCGGTGTTTTATTTCTCGTCACTGTATCTAAAAACTGTCATAGCATCTTAGTAAAATTCACTGAAGATAATTGATGATAACTCGGTTATACTGTGCCAATAATTTAATCTCAATGACTTATGCGCTTCGCCGTGTTTAATCTTTAAATTGCTTAAGTCATTTTAGAGGGGTATTAAATGGAGTTTTGTTATGTATAGATATATTATTCGACGGCTTATCCAAGCCATCCCCACACTGTTTGGCATCACTGTTTTGTCCTTTCTATTGATGTCAGCAGCACCTGGTGGTCCAACTGCGGCTATGTCTTTTAGCCCACAAACATCACCAGAGCAACGTGCCCGCTTAGAAGCACAGTTGGGGGTTAATGATCCCTGGCATATGCAATATCTCTATTGGTTGATTGGAGACACCTGGGTTCGGCGTGATACAGATGGCGACGGGGAAGGTGATATGTGGGGGCAACGCAAAGGAATCTTGCGTGGCGATTTTGGACGCTCCTTCACCCGTGGTAAACGCCCTGTGATTGAATTGATTGGTGAATTTGTAAAACCCACCATTGAACTAACCGGCTCTGCTTTGTTGGTTGGGCTGTTGTTTGGGTTGCCTATTGGGATTTTTGCCGCTATTGGGCGCGGGGGCTGGTTTGATAACATCAGCCGTGTGATGGCGGTGATTTTTAGCGCAATTCCAAATTTCTGGCTTGGTTTGGTGTTGATATTGATATTTTCTTCCACGCTAAAACAAGCTGATGGATCGCCTTTCTTGCCATCATCTTGGCAATGTAATCCAACCTTGATCAAATGCCCACCGATTTATGAACGGCTAGAATATCTCATTTTGCCCGTGTTTACATTAGGGACAGCTTATATCGCGGGTTATTCTCGGTATATGCGTACCTCTATGCTAGATATCATTAGCCAGGATTATATTCGTACAGCGCACTCTAAGGGGTTAACCCCTCGTATGGTTTGGTTCCGTCATGGGGCGCGTAATGCGTTAATCCCAATCGCAACATTTTTGGGACCAGCAATCACCGGCTTGTTAGGTGGTGCTGTGCTAACAGAGACGATCTTCTCTTGGCCCGGCTTGGGTCGTCAGGCGATTCAGGCAGTTACTGCCCAAGACTATCCGTTTGTTATGGCTTTTGTTGTCATTGGTGCCGTGGCGACAATTATTGGCTATATTATTTCTGATATTTTGTATGCGTTGATTGATCCGCGCATCCGGTTTAATTAGGGGGTAAGTTATGTCTGCTGATTCTGTAGTAACGCTTGATGAAAAAAGCAAACAACTAACGGGTGAATCGCTTTATACGAAGGCACTCCGCCGCTTACGTCGTGACCGGTTAACGGTCTCTGCGCTTTTGGTTATTTTTTTGATGGTGCTTTTTTCTTTTTCTGCACCGTTAATTGAGGATATTTTCAACGTCAGTTACACGCGCACAAGCAGCAATGTGTTTGCCAAGCCATTTACCAGCGAACCTGTAACAGAACAAGACCCACAAGGTGGGTTTAACCTGCTTGGAACAGATGACCTAGGGCGGGATCAATTGGCGCGTTTAGCGTATGCTGGGCAAATATCCATGCAGATCGCCATTTTAGCGGCTTTGCTGTCTTTGGCGATTGGTGTGTCTTTGGGGATTTTCACCGGTTTTTATGGTGGGATCATTGATGATCTGATCATGTGGGTGATTACCACTTTGAACTCAATCCCGGCTTTGTTCTTGTTGATTATTGTCGCGGCGGTGTTAAAACCAGGGGCGACAACGCTCATCTTGGTGTTAGGTCTGTTAGGGTGGACTGGCACCACACGCTTGGTACGTGGGGAAACCCTAGCCCTGCGTGAGCGTGAATATATTATCAGTGCTCGGGCACTTGGGGCATCCAACTTCCGCATTATGTATAGTCATATCGCACCGAACTTGCTTTCAATTGTTGTGGTGACTTTGGCGCAAGATATTGGTTCCTTGTTGCTCACAGAAGCAGGTTTGAGCTTCTTGGGCTTGGGGGTTCAACCGCCCACACCAACCTGGGGGAATATGCTTTCTAATTCCCAAACCTTCTTTAACAAAGGTCCACATTTGGTGATTTTCCCTGGCTTATTGATTAGTGTCACCGTGTTGTGTATGTATATCATCGGTGATGGTATTCGGGATGCATTTGACCCCACAATTAACGATTAAGTAATGTGAGCTTTCTATCTCCTCCTGTTATATGCGCCGGAGCAAATGCCCCGGCGTTTTTTATGGTGATGTTTGATAGTGTATGAGCTGTTGACGCAGCGTGTACAATTCACGCTGCAATTGTTCTATCTGCTCACGTAGATGTAAAACAACCGCTATGGCGTGTAAATCAAGCTCTAAATGCGTATAGAGCCGATAAATCCGCGCTAATGTTGTTACATCTTGGCTTAAATAACCATAGCCCCCATGTGGTAACTCATAACCTTGTATTAACCCTTCTGCTTCACAGGCATATACAAAGCTCAATGGCACACGGGCAAGCCTGGCGATGAGTACAGCCGGATATAACGCCGTCTGCCGCCCTGAATATCGAATAAGTGCTGTTGTACTCATCGTCACTCCTTTACTCTACACCGATTTTCTGACGCAGATTGCGCAATTGTTCAAATAGCTGTTTTTCTTCTTTAGAAAGATTTTGTGGTAGTGCGATCTGAATAGTTACTAAAAGATCGCCGCGTTCTTGTGGATTTTTTAGGCGTGGCATCCCTAAACCACGCAACCGGAACACGCGCCCATTTTGTGATTCTGCAGGAATTTTGAGCTTAACAGGCTTGTCCAAGGCATTTACAGTGATTTCCCCACCTAAAATGGCGGTGTATAGGTCTACAGTTTCTTGAACACGTAGATCATCACCTTCTCGGCTAAAGCGAGAATGGGGCAATACATCTACCACAAGATATAAATCACCTTGCTCGCCACCTGCGATGCCCGCCCCGCCTTGTCCCTTTAAGCGAATGCGAGAGCCGGTTTGTACCCCACGTGGGATTTTGGCTTCAATCCGCTTACCGTCTTCCCATTGGATCGTGCGGGTTGTACCATGGAATGCTTCTTCCAGGGTAATCTGAACGGTGTGTTCTGTATCCTTCCCACGTTTTGGACGGGTGGTGCGGCGTTGTTGGCTGCCAAATAAACTTTCAAAAAAGTCTGAAAAACCACCACTCCCAAACATCCCTTCAAATGCGTCTGGGTCAACTTGAGTATATGTATAGGATTGTCCGCCACCCGGCTGTGTATACCACTGTGACCAGTTAAAGTCTTGTGCTTGCCCACCAGCGCGTTCATATTGCCGCCATTGCTTGCCGAATTGGTCATATTTTTGGCGTTTTTCTGGGTCAGATAATACCTCATATGCTTCGTTGATTTCTTTGAAGCGTTCCTCCGCTGTTGGGTCGTTTGGGTTCACATCTGGGTGATGCTTGCGGGCAAGTTTGCGATAGGCTTTTTTAATGTCGTCCTGACTGGCTGTTTTGCTGACACCCAGTATGTCATAATAATCTTTGAATTCCACGTGACCTCCTCAATGCAAGTATATGATCTATTTGTCGATTGGGTTAGCAACCACTAAAACACGTGCCGGTCTTAGTAATTCTTCGTCCAATGTGTAACCAGATTGTTCCACCTGGGCAACATATCCAGGTGCATAATCTGTGCTATCAAGATACCCAACTGCCTCATGTAAATTAGGATCAAATGGTTTTCCCAGTGCATCGATGGTGTGTACACCGTGTGATTCCAGTTTTTCTATGAAAATCTTCAATGTCATTTCTACGCCAGATCGCAAAGCATCTGTATCGCTATTGGCGTGTTGTAATGCCCGCTGAAGATTATCTACCACTGGCAACATATCCAGCAAAAAACGCTTCTTTTCCTGTAATGCTTGAGAGGCGTAGCGCGTTTCTAGTCGCTTACGTGCGTTATCAAATTCTGCTTTAGCACGGAGATATTTATCTTTCCACTCGTCCCGTTCTTGTTCTAACTGGTTTGTATCTGCCGCTGTATGATGCTCATCATGTTGTGTGTCCATTTCAACCTCTCCTTTAATAAAAGCGGGCGGCTTGTGTTGCCGCCCACGTTATATTGACGAACCGAGGAGTATTAAACCTCCTCAAATTCGCCTTCCACAACATCATCAGCAGGTGTGGATGTGCCATTGCCTTCATAGGTGTTGCTGGCGGCACCAGCTTGTGCTTGATTAAGCTGTTGGCTTAGCGCATAAACCGCTTGTTGCAGCTGATCAGATAGGCTGCGGATGCGGGATGTATCTTCGCCTTCAGCAGCGGACTTCAATTCCTCAACCATTGTCTCGACACGCCCGCGATCAGTTGCTGGTACACGGTCTCCCAATTCGCGCAAGGTCTTTTCTGCCTGATAAACTAGGTTACTGGCGTGGTTGCGTACTTCTGCGAGTTCGCGCCGTCTTTTGTCTTCCGCTTCATGCTCTTTGGCTTCTCTCACCATCCGTTCGACATCAGCTTCGGTCAAATTGGTGGATGCCGTAATCTGGATACTTTGTTCTCTACCAGATGCCTTATCTTTGGCACTCACACTCAAGATACCGTTAGCATCAATATCAAAAGTGACTTCAATCTGTGGTACGCCACGCGGCGCGGCTGGAATACCATCTAACCGGAAGTTACCCAATGATTTGTTGTCGGCTGCCATTGGGCGTTCCCCTTGCAATACGTGGATGTCAACCGCTGATTGATTATCCGCTGCTGTGCTAAAGATTTCAGTCTTACGGGTTGGGATAGTCGTGTTACGTGGGATCAACACCGTCATCACGCCACCTTCAGTTTCCAACCCTAGGCTGAGCGGCGTAACATCTAGTAGCACCACGTCATCCACTTCACCGGAAATAACACCAGCCTGAAGTGCAGCACCAATTGCCACGACCTCATCCGGGTTTACGCTGCGATTGGGCACTTTACCGGTTAATTTCTGAACAAACTCTTGGATCATCGGCATCCGCGTTGACCCACCAACCAAAACAACCTCATCAATATCTTTGGCTTGCAACCCGGCATCTTTCAATGCTTGTTCAACGGGTTGACGGCAACGGTTAACTAGGTCTTCCGTCAATTGTTCAAACTTCGCGCGGGTTAGCGTCAATTGTAGATGTTTGGGTCCGGTATGGTCTGCCGTAATAAACGGTAGGCTGATGTCTGTTTGCGCTGTGTTGGATAGCTCGATTTTCGCCTTTTCTGCTGCTTCACGCAGGCGTTGAAGAGCTTGGCGATCTTGACTTAAGTCAACACCTTGATCTTTCTTGAATTCTGTGATCAGCCAATCGACGATGCGCTCGTCCCAATCATCACCACCTAAGTGTGTATCACCATTGGTCGCTTTGACTTCTACAACACCATCACCGACTTCCAGAATGGAAACATCGAATGTCCCACCACCTAAGTCAAACACCAAGATGGTTTCTTGATCTTTCTTATCTAACCCATAAGCGAGTGCCGCGGCTGTTGGTTCATTAACAATCCGTACCACCTCCAAACCGGCGATCTGACCAGCGTCTTTAGTCGCTTGCCGTTGACTGTCGTTGAAGTATGCCGGCACAGTAATGACGGCTTTGTTAACTGGTTCACCCAAATAGGCTTCTGCATCTCGTTTGAGCTTTTGCAGAATGACCGCTGAAATTTCTTGTGGTGAAAAAGTCTGATTTTTAACCGGCACTCTCACACGTGCATCTTGCTGTGGACCAGCGACAATTTCATAAGGCACCATCTCTTTTGTGCGCTTGGTTTCTGGGTCATCAATCCGCCGACCCATCAACCGCTTCACGGAATAAATTGTGTTTTCTGGGTTAACAACCGCTTGGCGTTTTGCTGGTTGACCTACCAACCGCTCACCTTTATTGTTGTAAGCCACAATGGACGGGCAGGTATTCCCACCTTCTGCCGTTGGGATAACAACTGCGTCGCCACCTTCCATCACTGCAACAACCGAATTGGTTGTACCGAGGTCAATTCCGATAATCTTGCTCATACATCACTCCTTGTTCTCTTATTTTTGTCAGTCCTTCTGAACTCTGTTTCACTATAACGCATTAATTGTTAGAAGTATTTCTGCAAAACATATGAAAATCATCAATATGTAGATATATGATTAGCGTGGGGCAGGTTACACATATCGAATCCATTCCAATATCACTGCCATAGTGATGAGTGCGATGAATAGAGGTATAGCGGTGATTGCTGCAACAATAAATGCCGGGAAAAGAACAACAATGCTCAACAAAGCCAAAACAATGCCCAACCAATAACGTAGATTTGGATAGTTATTTGTTGTCATTGTAAACACCCCCTTTCCCAAGATATTCCCGATGGGCGCGTAAAATCGCACACCCAAAAACGCGCCCATCTGCCTGCATCAATTGGCTGTTATTAAGGTAAGTAGCTTATTTCTTGCTACCGCCTTTTAGTAAATTCTTCGCTTTAACGGCGATTCTCTGAACTGCGTTTGGTCTACGCTTGGGTAGTTTGACTGTCAAAATACCATTTTCTAAGGAGGCATCTGCTTTATCTGTAACCACTTCCTCCGGTAACATCACAGAGCGAGCAAACTTACCATAACGCATTTCGCGGATATGCCAGTTCGCTTGTTGATCTTCCCGTTCAAGCTTCGATTCGGCTGAAATTGTCAACACGTTCCCTTGCACATCAACATTAATCTCATCCTCGTTAAAACCTGGTAACGCCGTCCGTACAATGACATGCTTGTCATCGCTTGTCATGTCAATTGCTAAAATATTTGCATCCTGGCGTTGGATCAGATTATCCTGATAGGGCATATCCATGAATGAACGCATCTGACTTAGCATCCGATTCATGCTGCGATTCAACTCTTCAAATGGATCATACATATCACGACGGATTAACGACATAACACACCTCCCCATCTCATTGATTTTTATTCTATCTATTCATTACAGATAATCCGTATTTATCTGAAATGCGTAAGTGATTTATCAAATTCACGTAAACATTACCGCCGCAAATGCACCCAAAATCTTATAGTTTGCAAACAAAAAATCGATCTAGTTTTTACATGATTAAATTATTGTTTAGTCATGTATGTCACATATAAGGGAGGTGAATATGTATACATTGATTCATATGAAACGAAACAAACTGACAATTTTTGTGCTGTCAGTTTTGTTGTTAATTATGATGATTGGGCTTGTGATGCCTGTGAATGCGCAGTCAATTCCATCCGATGATGTTTTTGCAGACGTTTATGACCAAGTTAGCCCATCGGTGGTTTCCATTAGTGTGGTTGCCCGCCGGTCAGACGCAACACCGTTCAATCAAGATGGGATGGTCATCGGTGGGGGAACTGGCTTCGTGCTGGATAATGAAGGTCACATCATGACCAACAACCATGTCGTAGATGGCGCAATCGAAATTGAAGTGAGTTTTTTGGATGGCACACTTGCTCGTGCGCGGATTGTCGGGCTTGACCCAGATAGTGACTTAGCAGTTATCCAGGTGGATTTACCAGAAGAAGACCTAGCTCGGTTACAGCCTGTTACATTTGGCGATTCAGACGCGCTACGCATTGGGCAAACCGTTTTAGCCATTGGTAGCCCGTTTGGTCAACGTTGGACATTAACCAGCGGTATTGTTAGTGCCGTTGATCGCAGTATTCAAGGGTTGACAAACTTCTCCATTGGAGGGGTTATTCAAACTGACGCTGCCATCAACCCCGGTAATAGCGGTGGACCGTTATTAGACTTAAATGGTCATGTGATTGGTGTTAATTCACAGATTATCAGCCGTTCAGGGAGCAATGCAGGGGTTGGGTTTGCTATCCCTGGTAACTTGGCGCAACGGGTTGCCCGTGAATTGATCGAAAATGGCTTTGTGGATTATAGCTATCTTGGCATTACCGGACGCGACGTTTTCTTGCCCTTGATTGAAAAATTTGAACTACCAAACAACACCCAGGGCGTGGTGGTTGTGGAGGTTGTTCCTGGTGGACCTGCCGGGCGTGCTGGGTTGGAAAGCGCAAGCTATGCAGACGCTGATGCATCAAATAACCCCAGAGCTGTTCCAGAATCCGTGGATATTATCACTGCGATTGATGATGAACCACTATCTGGCATTGGGGAGTTAATTAGCTATTTGGCTGCACAAACAGAACCGGGGCAAACCGTCACTCTAACCGTTTTACGCCTGAATGGTGACTCACAAGAAGAAATGCAATTTGATGTACGGTTAACACCACGCCCATAACATACACACACATACTAAGGAGGAAGAAATTATGGATTTAAACCGTTATACCAATAAAGCTCAACAGGCGTTAATGGCTGCACAAGCATTAGCAACTGATTATGGGCATAGCAGTATTGAGCCGGTGCATGTTCTCACGAGCTTGTTGGCACAAGAAAATGGGGTTGTTCCACAATTAATTTCAAAAATTGGTGCAGCCCCTGCTAGTGTGCTTTCTGAAGTGCAAACACGCTTGGATGGCTTACCCCGTGTCTCTGGTAGCAATGTACAGATTGGGTTAAGCCGCCAAACGATGGATGTGCTGAACCGCTCTGAAAAACTTGCTAAACAAATGAAAGATGATTATGTCAGCACAGAGCATATCTTAATCGCCTTAGCGGATGATTCACCTGTAGCTGATTTATTGAACCGGCACGGGGTTGATAAAAACGCGGTGCTTCAGGCATTAGCTGCCATCCGTGGCGGGCAGCGTGTCACTAGCCAAGACCCGGAAAGCACCTACGATAGTTTGCAAAAATATGGACGTGATTTAACGGCTTTAGCACGCCAAGGCAAGCTTGATCCGGTAATCGGGCGCGATGAAGAAATCCGCCGCGTTATTCACATCATCAGTCGCCGTACCAAAAACAATCCGGTGTTGATTGGTGAGGCGGGGGTCGGTAAAACCGCCATTGTAGAAGGCTTAGCCCAGCGCATTATCAATGGTGATGTACCAGAAGGGCTGCGTGATAAGCGGATTGTCGCTCTCGATATGGGGAGCTTAGTGGCTGGTGCCAAGTTCCGCGGAGAATTTGAAGAACGTCTTAAAGCTGTCCTAAAAGAAATTGCTGACAGCGAAGGCAATATCATCCTGTTTATCGATGAGCTTCATACAATTGTTGGTGCTGGTGCTGCGGAAGGTGCCATGGATGCGGGTAATATGCTCAAGCCTATGCTGGCACGGGGCGAACTGCGCATGATTGGCGCAACAACCTTGGATGAATACCGCAAATATATTGAAAAGGATGCTGCGCTTGAACGGCGTTTCCAAACTGTTTTTGTGGATGAGCCATCCGTTGAGGATACCATCAGCATTTTGCGTGGCTTAAAAGAACGCTATGAAGTCCATCATGGGGTGCGTATTCAAGATAGTGCGGTGATCGCAGCAGCAACGCTCAGCCATCGCTATATTCCAGACCGCCAATTGCCGGATAAAGCCATTGATCTGATTGATGAGGCTGCCGCAAACCTCAAGATGGAAATTGACAGCCGTCCCATTGAATTAGACCGTGTCGAACGGCAAATCATGCAGCTAGAGATCGAACGGGAAGCATTAAAGAAAGAGCGTGATAAAGCCTCTCGGGAACGCCTCAAAGAATTAGAAGGCGAATTAGCAAACCTTCGTGAGGATTTGAACGCACTGACTGCTCGCTGGCAGCAAGAAAAAGCGATGATTCAACGTATTCGTGACATCAAAGCCAAGATCGATGAAGCCCGTATTGATTTAGAGCGTGCCGAACGGCAAAGTGATTTGGAAACAGCTGCACGCATTCGTTACGGCACATTGCCTGAGCTGGAAAAGCAGCTCAATGAAGCTGAAGCTCAAATTGAAGCCAAGCGTGCTGAAGGCGGCACCATGCTAAAAGAAGAAGTTGATGCGGATGAAATCGCTGCCGTCATTTCACGTTGGACGGGTATCCCGGTTTCTCGTTTGTTAGAAGGCGAAATACAAAAATTGCTGCATATGGAAGCACGCCTTCATGAGCGGGTTATTGGTCAGGATGATGCCGTGCGTGCGGTTGCGGCGGCTGTTCGGCGTAGCCGTGCCGGCTTACAAGACCCCAACCGTCCGGTGGGTACCTTCTTGTTCTTAGGTCCAACGGGAGTTGGTAAAACGGAAATGGCGCGGTCTTTGGCACACTTCTTATTTGATGATGAAAACGCCATGATCCGCATTGATATGAGTGAATATGGCGAGCGTCATAGCGTCGCCCGGCTTATCGGTGCGCCACCTGGCTATGTGGGCTATGAAGAAGGTGGACAACTGACGGAAAGCGTCCGTCGTCGCCCGTATAGTGTTGTCCTGTTTGATGAAATCGAAAAGGCGCATCCAGAAGTCTTTAACATCTTCTTGCAAGTGTTTGATGATGGACGACTAACAGATGGGCAAGG
>RFHA01000378.1 GCA_003696565.1 Chloroflexota bacterium | reverse complement strand
TTTACTGGGCAAGACATCCCCTTCCATGAATTAACTGACCAGACGAAGAAGTTGGTGATGTCTGAAGCATTGACGAGTGAATTGGATGCCCGGAGTTCGGAATTAGCACGCATTGTGGAAAAGAACCGCCGGTATCGGGGCTTTACACGTAATAGCATTGCGGTGGCAATGAGTGAATTTATCGCAGCACTATCGATCTATCGCACCTACATCACTGGACCTGGAGACATCACCGAACGCGACCGGCATTATATTGAAGAAGCAATTGCCATAGCAAAGAAACGAAACGTGATGCGCCCAACTAGCTTATTTGATTTCCTGCGGGATACCTTGCTTTTAGATAACCTGCATGAATTTGATGAGTCATTACGCCCACAATTGCGTGAGTTTGTGATGAAATTCCAGCAGATTACAGGTCCAGTGATGGCAAAAAGCGTGGAGGACACCGCATTTTATATTTATAACCGCTTGATTTCACTCAATGAAGTCGGCGGGCATCCCGATCAATTTGGTATACAGGTGGCGGATTTTCATCAACACAACAAACACAAAGCGTTTTGGTATACGATGCTTTCCACATCCACACACGACACAAAACGCAGCGAGGATGTGCGGGCGCGGATTAACGTGCTATCAGAAATGCCGGATGAGTGGGAAGCGGCATTGACTCAATGGCACAATCATAACAAAGTCGCTAAAACCATTGTGGATGATGAAGCAGCCCCAGCACCCAATGACGAGTACTTGCTATATCAAACATTAGTCGGGGCTTATGAGGCTGACGATCCGCAATTCCTGGAACGTGTGATCCGCTATATGCACAAGGCAATCAATGAAGCAAAAGTCTACAGTAATTGGATCAATCCAAACGATGATTATGCGCGGGCAATAACCGATTTTGTCACGCATATCATGACGGATGATGTGTTCCTGACGATGTTCAAGCCATTTGCGACACGAATTGCCTACTATGGGCGGTTAAACTCCCTTTCTCAGGTTGTCTTAAAGCTGACCTCACCTGGTGTGCCAGATATATATCAGGGAACAGAATTGTGGGATTTTAGTCTAGTTGATCCTGATAACCGCCGCCCGGTGGATTTTGCTAAACGGCGAGCCATATTGGCAAGCATCAAACAGCGATTTGATAGTGAGGCACCAGCCTTAGTCGCGGATTTACTTGATGATATGGAGGATGGTGCAATCAAACTCTTTGTCATTCACCGTATCTTAGCATTTCGGCGTGAGGCAGAAGCGTTGTTCCGTGAGGGGGATTATGAAGCCATAGCGGTATCTGGAGGTAAAGCGGCACATGTCTGTGCATTTATGCGGCAGCATGAAAAAGCGAGAATGGTGGTGGTTGTTCCGCGCTTAATTTTGGGATTAACCAATGGGCAAGAAGTGCCTCCGATAGGGATGGATATTTGGGATGATACAACCGCCACACTACCAGAAGGACGTTACCAAAACATTTTCACAGCAGAGACCATCATCGGTTCACAAATTCCGGTTCGTGATCTGTTGGCAACTTTTCCGGTGGGTGTGTGGCGGCAAATAACAGACTAAGCAAGACATTCATGATGTTATGCGTGAAACGCCCCATTTGGCGGTTTCACTCACGCCGTCATCAGGATCATGGGTGAGTTGTATAAGCGTGTCCTTTGTGCGTGGCTCACCCAATGTGCCAAAAATTTCTGCGATGAATTGTTTTGTTTCGGCAGGTGGATCGCTGAGCAGGACAAGTAGCAAAGTGTCGATAGTGGCATCACCGCCAATGGTTTTGAGTGTTTGGGCAGCATAATAGCGAATATCTGCATCAGGGTCATCGACTAACAGATTAACCAATCCAGGTACAGCCCGCGCATCTGGCAAGTTTGCTAAGCCCTCTACAGCGGCAGCGCGTACCTGAGTGTTATCATCACGTAACAACTCAATAAGCGGTAACAAGGCACGGAAATCCTTTTGTAACGCTAACGCTCGTACAGCCATTGCCCGAACACGAGGGTCATCATCACCTAAGCAGGTGATAAACGGCATAACAACGCGCTCATCGCGTAAATGACGGAGTGCTTCAATCACGCGCAAGCGAACATCAGGAGACGGATCATCTAGCGCATCAATCAAATGAGGAATAACACGGTCATCACGCTGCCGCCCCAAGATAAATGCCGCATTACGCCGTTCATCTTCATCACCACTTTTCAGCAAAATGAGATAATCATCAATCGAGAAGTCCATCTCCATGTGTCCATCCTCCATTTTGAACCTGGATTAAGCGGGTGTGATACTGGGCACATTCTCCTGTGTTGTTACAATTGAGCGCGCCGGTTATCCCCTGCCCACTATAAGCACGAATAGCAGCGTTGAGGCTCGCTCGATTGATAATCAGATTTCCGTCATCGTCTGTTACGGCGGTAGCTTCTATCGTATCCATCAGCATGTTGAGCGCGTCATAACTATAGGCATACACTGGAGATGCGGCTGGTGTTTGAAAAGTTTGTGCATATTGTGTAGCGAACTCATCCAACGGTGGGTCAACCAATTCAAAAGCGAGTGTGCCTTCTGCGGCTTGCCCAGCAAATGTGATGTAATCATCATCTGGTAACGCCAAAATCAGCGTCACATCATCTGCTAGGCGGGAGCGAAGTTCTGCTGCGGTTGCGGCACGCCCAGCAAAATAGACGACTTGAGGATTCAAAATATCCGCCATTAATGCATCAAAGTCAAGTTGAGTGGTGTTGATTGTAATCGTTTGTGGGGCGGTTGGATATTGTGCGATGAACGCTTGGGCTAAATCTCTCGCGATAATCTGCTCGTCATGGATGACTAAGGTGTTTTGTGGCGTTGTGAGCGTTTGGGCATAATCCGCAGCCGCCACCGCCACCCCTGTACGTGAGGGAACAGTACGGTTGAAGGTGCTGAACGTGGTCAGGTTGGGTGTTTGGCAAGCCGGCGAAATAACAGCGTAGCCGTTTGTTTCATAAATACTTGCAGAAGCTGTACAACTGACCTCACATAAAGGACCGATAACCCCCAATAAAAGCGGATCGGCGGTCAACGCTTCCGCAACGCGAACCGCTCCCAACGATGTACAATTGGTATCTAAAGTTATGAGATCAACCGGATAGCGATTACCATCTACGATCACATCTGGGCGGGTTTGTAATGCTAAGAACAAGCCATTGATGAGCGTATTCCCTTGATCGATCGTATCAGGATTTAAGCTGACCGCCACGCCAATCTGGACGGTTTTGCCGACATTCATGCCATCCACAGGCACAGTTGGATCATCATTCGGCACCAAGATAATAAATAAGGCAAACAAAATGATCAGAACAAAGAGAACCAGATTAACGGGGAACCCACTGGCAGGCGTTTTATGGCGGTTGATGTGTGCGTCAATAATTTTCGCCAGTTGGATTAAATCCGCCTGATAGCGCGCCTCATCTGTATGGACATTTAAATGCTTCATATAAGCGATGCCATGCAAGGCTTGCGGCAAATCTGTCATTTTTGGCATTGGAGTATCTTGTGGGAGAATGACGACAATTGGAATATCTTGACGCTGCAACGCGCTAGCAACAAGCTCATATTGCACCGAGTCCTGCATGATTTGCTGTGACCAATCTTCACCAGCGATCACCAGAAGCAAATCAGCTGGCTGGGCTGGTTGGGCAGTGATTATATGCAGCGACTCAAAGGTGCCGGAAAGCGCGGTTTTAATTTGCTGAGCAAACTCAAACTGTGGCTCTAAAACAGATAAGTATATTCTTGGCATACTATTTCTCCTAATTTCGGTTTAGATTATAGTCTGCACGATCCACACTTAACAGATGGTCTTATATAATATACATTTTCAGGCATTGATCGTAAGTTGGTGTACTGAATTTAGATGATTAAGACATTGGATAACACGATATGCGACTGATAAAAAACAAGCATCTTTCACGCCTATTCACACGTTCTTATTTGTTACGCTATTTACGCCCATCCGATGACGGGATTTTGTTGTTTTTGGCGGTATCCGTTGGGATAGCCACTGCACTGGCATTATGGATTTTTCATATAGGAATTGAATGGTTCCATGTGTTATTTGTGGAAAAGATCGCACATGAGCTAGGGGAGGCTGGATTAGTTATCTCCCTGGCATTAGCAGGGTTTATTATTGGGTGGATCATGCAGCGATTTGTTGGGCATGAAAAATACCATGGTGTGGCAGGTATTATTGAACAAGTTGCATTAGCGGGCGGACGGTTACGTTATAAGGTGATGCCTTTTAAGGCATTTGCCTCTGCCATGTCGTTAGGTGCCGGGGCATCTGTTGGACCAGAAGACCCAAGCGTGCAAATTGGCTCAAATTTGGGGTCGATGATTGGTCAACGCTTACGGTTGGATGAAGACCACATCCGTTTATTGGTTTCTGCAGGGGCAGCGAGTGCCATTGCAGCGGCGTTTAATGCACCAATCGCGGGGGTGTTCTTTGCCATTGAGGTAATTTTACGGGGAGAACTCACGACTGCCTCCGTGAGTGTGGTCATTATCGCGGCAGTGATGTCTGCGGCATTAACACAAGGTTTGGACTTGGGAGAAGGGGCGATGGGTCCCTTCAACTTTACGCTGGGCAGTGCGTTGGAAGTGCCGTTCTTTATTCCGCTGGGGTTGTTGTTAGCTCCCTTAAGTGTGTTATTCATCCGGTTGAATTTTTCTCAGGCGGATTTTTGGCATCGTGTGGTAAAGCTGCCTACCCCACTTAAAACAGCGTTAGCTGGGGCATTGGTGGGGATGGTTGGCATTTGGCTGCCAGAAATTTTAGGCGGTGGGCGCGAGGTCATGAATGAGGTATTGAAAGGCGAACAAGAATCCGTCATATGGTTGTTGTTGATTTTGGGATTCACCAAAATGCTGATGACTTCCGTCAGTTTGGCAGCAGGGTTTGTTGGGGGTATCTTCGCTCCATCTCTGTTTGTGGGGACGATGTTCGGCGATTTTTATGGCAACGTTATTGTTGAGATATTTGGCAACGCAGCTGGTGACCCGCGATCGTATGCGATTGCTGGCATGGCAGGGATGATGGCGGGGGTAGTACGCGCACCGATTACAGCCATCATGCTGGTATTTGAGTTGACAAATGACTATCGTTTCATCCTGCCCATTATGTTGGTAACAGTTGTATGCATTTTAGTGGGTGAATTTTTTGAAAAACATGGCGTGTATCAGTTGGCATTAGTGAGGAATGGTATAACCATTCCAGAAGGACGGGAAGTTGACCTCATGCAAGGTGTTACCGTGCAAGAGGCGATGTTCACCCCACCGCCAACCATCCATGAAAAAGCATCCTTAACTGAACTGAGAGATAGTTTACGTGCTTATCATCGTAACGCATTATGTGTTGTAGACGATCATGGGCGATTAACTGGGATTGTTTCTTTATCTGATTTACAACAAGCATACAGGGGTGAGGATAGTTATCATTTAACGGTTGGGGATATTTGTACTAGGGAAGTAATTACCGCCGCACCAGATGATGTATTATGGACGGCGATTCGTAAAATGGGTGCGAACAACGTCGGGCGGTTGCCCGTTGTTGATCCGCACACTGGTGAATTGGTTGGGATGTTGAATCGCCATGATATTGTGGAAGCGTATAACAAAGCCATTCACAAAAAGTTAAAAGATCAACAAACGGCTGAGCAAATCCGGCTGAACACGCTAACAGGCGCGCATGTATATGAACTCCACATCAAGGGAAATTCGCCGCTAGCCGGTCTAAGCATCGCTGAGGTGAAATGGCCCCCAGAGACGGTTGTTGCCTCTATTACACGTCGGGGGCGGTTGGTTGTGCCACATGGTAATACGATTTTACGAGTTGGGGATAGCCTGACAATTGTAGCTGACCCCCACTCTGAGATTGCCCTGATGAACCTATTTAATGAAGAAATCCCTTGGGGATAAATGGTTGGGTTTAGCCGTGCTTTTGCTTCCATTCTACTAAAAACTGCCGGGCTTCTTCGTCTGACCAAACGATCCGTTTACGAACGTGTTCGGCAGGGATGCGCATTGGTCCGCGCAAAATTTCTTCTTGCTCATGATTAGCAACAATCAGCGCGACAGGGATGTGGCTGTTATCAACTTTCATATTCATACGATTGCTAGTTTTACGGGCGATTTGTAAATTATCTTCACTAAAGGCTTGGACATCACGGAAGTCAAAAATTTGCCCATTGATGTTTTGCGTGCCCACTTGTTGATACAGTTGATCTAACCAGCGGTAGACTTCAATGGTCACATCCGCAGAAAGCACACCATTATAACGAATGTGTGCCACCTGTGTTTGAGGATCAAAATAAGCTGTTGCTTGGTTGGTCTGTAACTTAAAACTGGTCATAAAACTTAAAGCCTCGTCGTTTTGGTGTTATATCATCATTGTAACATTATCTGTCAAGCGTGATATAAAAAATATGTTACAGTGCGACAGAATCGATCATAATAGGATATGGTGGAATGTAAAGTGGTTGAAAGGTACTTTTTATGAGTCGGAGAAATGTGTTGATTATTGGGTTCGTGTTGATTGTTGGAATAATTGGGGGTATTGGTTGGCTGGTATATGATACATTTTTTAATAATGAAACTGTGACATTGAGTAATCTCAACAGTGGTATCGCTTTTACATCAAACCGAGATGGTGAATGGCATATTTTTATCCTAGAGCCAGACGGTCAAGTTCGTAATTTGACCCCGCAGGCAGGCGGGTTTGATTACTTCCCAAGTTGGGCGTTTGATGGTGAGATGTTGAATTTTTTAAGCACACGGCACGGGAATGAAATGGGACCGGCGCAAGTTAGGGCGGATGGCACAGCGTTTGAAATATTAGATATTGTCAGTGCTATTATGTCCGTTGCACGCTCTCAACGGTTTGATTGGGACCCGGTTTGGTCAGTCAATGGGCAGCAAGGCTGGTCAAAAATTGCCGATTTAAATTTGGAGTTGTATGTGCTTGACCCAATTAGTGGTGAAGAAATTCGATTGACAAGCGACCGCCCGGCAGGGGCACGAGATTGGTTTATGTCTTGGTCACCGGATGGGCGGTATATTGCTTATAGCACAGACCGCAACGGTGGCAGAGAAGATATTTACTTGATTGACTTACAATCAGAAGAAAAGACCCCTATTCGACTGACGGACGATGAGACGATTGATGAATTTCATCCTGCTTGGACATTAAACGGAGAGGGAATTGTGTATGTGTCTGATTCAGCGGATGGGCTGATGGTGGGGCAAATTCAACTATATATGATGGACGAAACAGGTGACAATAAACGCCCATTAGGGAATGAGGTGGTGGCATGGGACCCCATTTACTCCGCAGATGGCTCGCAAATGGTTTATGTTTCCAATGAAAGTGGCACATGGAGCTTGTATTTGATGGATGTTGCCAGTGGTGAGGTTCGGCAATTGACCGATGATTCTGGCGATGATTTGTTTCCAGTGTGGCAGCCGGTGCCAGCGGATACAGCGGACTGATGATATTTTTCAAATTGATGCTACGCCTGATGGGGATGATGGTAGTGACTGTGATCCTCAGTATATTGCTGACGGGTTTCATTGGCAAGCAGATTAAACCGGTGATGATCTTGGCGTATATGGCGCGCGATTTAGATAGTTGGGATATTTATAGCATGGATGTTGGGCGTGATGTGGCAATTCGTCTGACGCATAATGACGATGCACAAGAACGTTATCCGGCATGGTCACCGGATGGCAAGCAAATCGCTTATCATAGTGACGCGCTTTATCCATCTATTTACGATCTATATGTAATGGATGCATCAGGGGATCACCAGATTGTGCTTTGGGAGACGAATTTTCACAATGATGCTATGCCAGCATGGTCACCAGATGGGCGATATATTGCCTATCACAGCGATGAGTTTGATTTTACATATCAGGTTTATATCACAGATGGGCACATGCGGCGACGTATTACAAATGGCACAAGCGATTATTTTCATCCGGCGTGGTCACCGGATGGAACCCAGCTAGCAATAGTAGAAGGATTAGAGGCTGAAGCCACTCGGCTGTACATCCTAGATTTATCATCTGGGGAAATGCAATTGATTGCGGAAAATGGGGCGTTTCCGGCGTGGTCACCAGAGGGAACACATATTGCATTTGTGCATCAAGAGCCACCTAACGGCACAGATGATATTTATCTTTATGATTTAACAAGCGGCGAAATCCGTAACTTAACAGCGGATAACTTTCTTTATAACGATACGCATCCGGCATGGTCACCGGATGGCAAGTGGATCGTGTTTGCGTCAGATCGTTTTTGGGGCGGCACAGAATGGTATGATTTGTTTGTTATGGACAGCGATGGGGAGCGTGTACAACGGTTGACATCCAGCTTAATGAGCGAAGCAGCCCCTGATTGGCGACCCTAATCTTGCTGGTTGATGGGGAATTTTTCTAATTGAAAATAATATAAGCTATCGCGCATGTCTTGTGGGTGCCACATTTCCAATACAAAATTAGGCGGGGTTTCCATAGCGCGGAACAAGGGTAAAATTTCGTCATAATCTAGTGCGCCATGTTCCCAATCAAAGCCGTAATGTTCATCCATCACGCCGTTGTTATTGTTTAAGTGGGTATGCACAAGCCAGGGTTTCATGGTTTCAATCCAGGTTTGTAACGTAAAATCTACATCCCCAAAGACGGTAGCATGCCCAACATCTAAGCAGGCTTTTAGATTGGGATGATCAACATCTCGCAGTAAATCACGAATGATGAACGGCTCAAATTCCCACATGTTTTCCAGTGCGATGATGACTCCACGTTCAGCGGCATATTCTGCCAGGGTCATCCAAAAGGGGACATTGCGCTTATGCCAGCCTTCTCGATAAGCGGGATTATGTAATGATCCAATGAAATTCGCATGTAGATTGACCAATTCCGCGCCTAGTTCGGCAGCGATGTGAATTGAATGACGATAGCGTTCCATACAAACTTGGTTAATTTGCTCATCTGGACTGCCAGAGACCATATCCATAAAAGGACCGTGAATCGTCAATTTACCGGGCAAGTTCCGCAGTAACCCTTTATATGTAGCAAGGAGTTGCCGCCAATTGCCATCCAATACATCAGGATAGGCAAATTCCATGAGTTCTAAGCCGATGCCATACTCAAAAGCAAGGGCGATGACCTCTTCTGAATTATTTATATCTGCGGTTAAAAGGACATGGTCTGCCACGTTAAAGCCTCTTTTCGATATACTATCTGTTATATTCTACAATAGTTTTTTAACATAGTAGGGTATTTGGATGTTATAATTTCGCTAGAAAACTGTGTCATTTTGGTTACTGAAGGCAAGAAGCTTCTCCAGTAAACGCGGCAGGTGACCAGATGGGCGGGGTGTTCCCCGGCAAATTTTCATCAAATCGCTGCCATGTGGCGTTGATGGTATCAATCACCACCAAGCTATAAGCATTACGAAACGCTAAATATCGCCCGTCCGCACTGAAACGCGGGAAATCGGTATGAATAAATGTGTCATCTTCAATATAGAGGGTGGCGGTGTCATCAGCGTTTCCAACAAGTGGAATGCGCCACAAACGATTTTCACGAATACCTCTAAAATCTCGAACAGATGCCAGCATGGCAGAACTATCTGGCAACCAAGTGTGATCTAATGTGAGATTCCACAAGCCGCTTAATTGTGTGGGCAAAGCATTGGGGCTGTTGCCAATCATCCAAAAGGTATCGTTATTAGGACTTGGTGAATAGATAAAGCCAATTAACTCACCATCTGGACTCCAGCGTGGTGCGCGCATACTGCCTGTCATGAAGTTAGTCAGGCGATATTTCGTTTGGGTATCCGCACTGACCACCCACAAATCCGCTTCATTGAGTAAAATTTCACTAAGATTATCTGGCGCGGAGGTGCCTTCTGGTGTGGGGACAGCCGTTGAATAAATATCGTCACCTGGCATGCGGCGATCATAGGAGATGTATGCGAGCCATGTGCCATCTGGCGACCATGTTGGGGTATATTCCCGCCCAGTCACACTGTAAAACTCAGGTTCAGCAGGGGCAGCCCCATCAATATAGGCGATGTGTGTATCACGATGTGTGGTGCCATCGGTATAATAAAAATCTCGGATCATAGTAAATGCAATGAGACCAGTCGGCGACCAATCCGGCTCCCAAACACCCCACCCGCGCACGCTATCATCTTGATAAACAACCATCTCTTGAACGTTGCTACCGTCTAAACGGGCAGAATAAAGACGTGGTAAACGTGCAGGGTCTGAGTCCAATGTGAATAAGATACGGCAGCCATCTGGTGAAAAATCCCACACATGAAGTTCACCATAGCCAAAACGTAGGGTGCGTGTATTGCCGTTGGCAATATCATGAATGAGGATGCGGTCTTGTTGAGCTGGTGTAACAGCCACAAGTGGACCGATCAGGGGGTCTTGTAATTGTGCATGAATAGGCAAAGCAATCAACAAAAACAATAAAAATGCGAGACGTTTCATGTTTTAACCAAGGTTGTTATTTGTTATGGGGAGAGATGGGGATATGATGCCACATCCCCATAAAATCTGTCAGGGTAGAATTGGGATAGCTTGGTTGCCGGGGTTACGAACTGCGCCAAGTTCAGCATCAATCCAGGCAACCACGGTTTCACCATCGCATTCGGCTTCAATACCGTACCAAGTCGCGTTGGCATTCCGCCCAACAATGACATATTCACGATTGCCGGGGATGTGACAAACAACAGATGAAGATGTTGTGGCGCGGGAATAAATATCTGTGCCAATATAAAGGAAGAAGCGCGGCGGTAAAATCACACCATCGGCAACCACAATAGGGGTATTTGTCAGGTTGCCTCGCACGATAACAAAGTCATTACGTACCCAGCCACGGATATTATTTGCCTGAACATACCACCAAGTGCGTTCTGCATTAACCCCCAACACTGCTAAGCGGGTTCCGCCGTTTACTTGCCCAACGACAGTGTACTCCGCTCCATCACCGCTGCGCATATTTAGGCGGAATGTGTTCACAATCAAATATCCAGGTTGCCCGGCAATAATAACTTCAGGATTGGCAATTTCTGCCCCAGTAAGGTCTGTAACCTCTTCGGCATCAGGCAAGCCACTGCACCGTCCGCTTGTGCTATAAACCACTTGTTCCGGTAGCCCATTACCAGCAGGGCTAATAACCGTCACATAAAGCGGGTTAGCGGTAGGCGTAGCAGTCCATTCAAACGTTATACCATCATTGAGGTATAAGCTACTACCGGTGAAAAAATCCTCTGAAAGTGGTCCAAAGATGACTTTGCCGGTGCCATCTAAGCCGGTGATAATAAACGTTTCAAGCCCGTCGCCGGTGTTATCACGATCTAAGATCAAACCGCCACCGACGTTAGTGAATCCATCACAACCGACTTCCCAATTCAGGTCATCACTTACAGCAGCGTAGACACCACCAACCAAACCAATCAAAAGCACAAAGACTGAAAATAACGTGAGTTTTCTCATTATTTATTCCCCGCGTATAAAACTAAACTGTTTCTATGATGCGCTAAATTTGAAATTTTGGCAAACTCACTATTTTCTTAGACCAGCGTAGGGCAAACGTCAATTTTTTTTGAATAGGGTATGATAGTCTGTAATTAGTTGATGAGTGTTGCCCCCACCACCTCATCAACAAAAACACATGGCTTCCCCGATAACCAAACGCCCCCAGCCCTCCCTGGGGCGTTTGGTTTTTATGTTATAGTTAATAAAAGGCAATTCGTTACCTCTATCATAACCAGTTGCTTCTAGTCAGCTTTGTACGCACCATAAAATTTTTTCGACGGCTTGTATCAAAATCATGAAATATGCAGAAGTTGCCATTAATGCGGCAGTTCATAAAACCTTTCATTATCATATACCAGACCATTTGGATGGATTGATCGCACCTGGGCATTTGGTACGGGTGGGATTCCGTACAGGGATGCAGCCCGGCATTGTGTTATCGCTACTTGATGAAACTGATATCGCAGAGACCAAACCGATCATCGAACGGTTGCACCCTGATCCGATATTAACTGATAAAGAAATCCAGCTTGCGAGATGGATCAGTCAGCGATATGTAGCACCGATTGGACAATGTTTGTGGTTGTGGCTGCCACCAGGGATGACCGGTAAACAAGATGTTGTTGTTCAACTGCTCCAACCAGATGCAAACGGAAAAACAGAAGCAGAACAACGCCTAATAGATATGCTTAAACAACACCAGACACTACGCGGAGCATCCATTAAGCGACGGTTAGGGGAAACGTGGCAAAAAACAGTACGCTCATTAGTAGAACGTGGTGTTATTCATCGGGAAGCTATCCTTGCACCACCAACGGTTAAGCCATTAGTCGTAGATGTGGCATCCCTTGCAATCAATCCAGATCATATTCCGCATATTCAAGCGACGTTGGGAAAGCCCAATCGTTTATCCAAATTCTTGAAGCAGATCATCGACGCGGCGCAGGAGCAGCCATTAAGCGTTGATGATGTTTTGGCGATACCCGGTATTGGAGAGGCGACCCTGGATAAATTAATCGACACTGGCGCGCTTAGAATCACCAGCAATATGGAAGTTCAATTAAGTGATGATATTGATCAGGTATTGTTTGATCTACGACAAGGTGAGATAGATTTACGAGTATTACGAGTATTAGCACGAACGGATAGTCCAGTCAATGTGAGTTGGGTTTACGCTCAGACTGGCGCAAACCGTGAGGATTTGATCCGGTTGGCAGAACGTGGCTTAATTCGCTTGGGGCAAAAGCCGAAAATCCGTGACCCCTTGGAGGATATTGACTATGTTCCGATGAGCGCGCCGCGCATGACAGATGGGCAACGGGCAGTGTGGCGTGTTTTGCGGGAGGAAATCCAGAACAGACAAACAACAAGCGGGGCGATTTATCTATTACATGGTGTGACCGGAAGCGGCAAAACCGAGATCTATTTACGGGCAATTGAGGCAGTTATCGAACAGGGAAGGCAAGCGATTTTGCTCGTACCGGAAATTGCCCTAACCCCCCAAACCGTGCGGCGTGTATTGGCACGGTTTCCTAACCAAACGGCGATTATTGGCACACACGAAACAACTAATCAAACATCGGTGGGGATGGTTCACGGTCAGTTAACAAGTGGTGAACGATATGACACATGGCACAAAGCGCGGGCGGGTCAAATTAGCGTGGTGGTTGGTACGCGGTCAGCATTATTTACGCCCTTGCCGGATGTCGGCTTGATTATTTTGGATGAAGAACATGACCACAGCTATAAACAATCTGCTCCGTTACCGGCACCACATTATCATGCGCGGGATATAGCGGAAAAAATGATGCATTTAAATAAGGGGATTTTATTGCTTGGCAGTGCCACTCCCTCGATTGAAAGTTACTTCCGGGCGCAGCGGGGTGATATTAAATATTTGCATTTACCAGATCGCATCATGGGGCATCGGGTGCGGATTGCAGATCAATCTTCCCGTACAGGGATCGCTCCACGTTATAGCATTGAACCCAGTGATGAATCAGACGCGCTTAGCATTGAATTGCCGGATGTAAAAGTTATAGATATGCGTGAGGAATTAAAAGCCGGCAATACCGATATGTTCAGCCTTGCATTAAAAGATGCGTTAGATGACGTGTTGAAGCAAGGGCAACAAGCCATCTTGTTGTTAAATCGGCGTGGTGCATCTACCTATGTATTTTGTCGTGATTGTGGTTATGTAGTAATATGTCCACGTTGTGATACCCCGATGACTTATCATGAATACGGCAATCAGTTAAAATGTCATCATTGTGGATATATAACCCTGCCCCCTGATCGGTGTGCGGCGTGTGGTTCTGGGCGTATTAAATATTTCGGTGCGGGAATCCAACAAGTGGAAGCTGTACTACAAAATCATTTTCCATTAGTTCGTAGTTTACGGTGGGATTCAGACACTGCCGCAAAAACCGGAGAGCATGATCTCATTTTACAGCGTTTTTTAAATCATCAGGCAGATGTATTAATCGGCACGCAGATGATTGCAAAAGGGTTGGATTTACCGCTTGTAACGCTGGTGGGCGTAGTCAGTGCGGATGTGGGGTTAAATTTACCGGATTTCCGTGCAGCCGAGCGAACATTTCAGTTATTGACTCAGGTAGCAGGACGCGCTGGACGGGGGTTATTGGGTGGGCAGGTCATTTTACAGACTTATCAGCCAGAACATTACGCTATCCAAGCGGCATCTAAGCATGATTATCAAGCATTTTATGAGCGAGAAATCGCCAAACGCTATGAACTCGGCTATCCACCGTATCGGCAATTGGTTAGGGTTTTGTTTCGTCATGAGCGCGAATCAACCGTTAAAATGCAGGCAGAACATGCACACAAGATATTGATAGCCCGCTTGAAAGCAATGGATATGCACGAAACAACTTTAATTGGACCAGTGCCTTGCTTCTTTCAGCGTGTAAACCAGGTGTATCGCTGGCAAATTATTTTGCGCGGGGTCAACCTTGCACGGGTGTTTGAAGGTATGGACATTCCAGCCAATTGGCAAATTGATGTTGACCCGGAAGATGTTTTATAAGTGGCTGAGGCATTATATCGTGTAATACGGGGAGAATATGGATATTCATTTAAACCTCAAGTTGAATTTACAACTACAAGAAATCGCAAAACAACAAGGTCGTGAGATCAGCGAGATTCTCATTGATGCCATTGCTGAATATGTGGAGCGCAACACACAAGAACAGGCATTCCGCGCCAAGGTAGAAAACACAATTGCCACACATCGCTGGCTTTTGAACGAGTTAGCGGAGCGTTGAGACCATGCAAACACGCTATCTTAATATCGTGGAATTATTGATTATCAATGAGACCTTAATCGGTAAGCAATCTCAATTACGGGATGTTGATTTATTAGAAGCGGCGGTTTTACGTCCACAATCCAGCGCATTTGGTGAAGACGCATACCCAACTGTGATTGATAAAGCAGGTGCGTTTTTTCATTCCCTAACGCTTAATCATGCATTTGTAGATGGCAACAAACGAACAGCAACCGTTGCACTGATTATCTTTTTAGAATGGAATGGCTATCGTGTTGTTTGGGATGAAGCACAGGCACTTGAGTTCATTGTAGCGGCATCCACAGGCGCGTATACCGTAGAGCAAATTACCCAATGGCTTGCCGAGGTGGTTGAGCCAATTCCTGAATCTCTTGTAGAATAGACCTTGAGTGCCATATACACCACAATGAGCAGATAAGGATGAGTGATGTATTTTATCTCCGCTGCTGAAATTTATAGTATTAATGAAGAAATATTGGGTAAACAGCCGATTGTTATCAATCGTCATTTGCTACGTTCCGCTGCCAAACGTCCTTTTCAGCATTTGTTTGGGCAAGAGGCTTACCCAACAATGATAGAAAAAGCTGCTGCGCTGCTCCACACATTGGCACATGACCACCTGTTTATTGATGGTAACAAGCGCACTGCACAACAAGCCGTCACCCGGTTTTTAAAAGAAAACGGGATTGAAATCCATTGGACGGCACAGGCAGCTTATGATCTTATCCTAGAGATCGCCAAAGGTCAGTTGGACATACCAGAAATTGCGCAATGGCTGAGCAAATACACATCGTAAAGCAGGCGGTTCGTGCAGTTTTACCGTGGTGGATTTCCTTCTGTCTGATTGTGTTTATATTTGGCATGGCGATGCAATTCTTGCCTAATATGATGAATTTGCCGCGCTTTTATGGCACACAATGGGCAAATAACCTCACGCACCACGATCCTTTTTCCAATATGATGATTGCCGAGCAAGGTTATGGCAAAACCGGGCGGATTGACCTACAAACCAGTGTACGCTATCCAGCGTTCCCAATGGCTGTTCGGTTTACCATGCGGGCAACAGGCTGGAGTGGACCGATTGCCATGTTTTGGGTGAGCAAGCTGTTTTTATTCGGCGGACTGGTGGGATTATGGTTATTGGTCACGCATCTACACGGTGAAGAGCAGGCAAACCGTGCTGTGCCGTATATGCTGTTTCCGCTTTTGGGGTCGGGTTATACGTGGATGATGTCTTTCCCGGAGCCTGTGCATTTATTCACCTGGACATTAGGATTCTATTTCATATTGACCAAGCGTTATTATTTGTGTGGCTTGGTGACAGTCTTGGGGGTGTGGTCGCGTCCACAAGCCTTGCTGATTCTACCGGCATATGCGCTAATTTTATTAGATGAGTTAAGGCGTAAAGAATATCAGGGCGTGTTTGATACGCGCTTATGGCGGAATGGTTTATTTGTCGGTGTCATTCCGTTTGTCGCTCATTCCGCTTGGATACTACACATCAGCAAAATTACGCAACTGCCTTTTTCGCCAATTACCGCACAAGCCCCTTATGGACGCTCGGAGTTTCAACTACCATGGGAAAGGGTATGGGAGCATATTCAATGGGTATGGGAAACTCGTGATTTAATCTATCGTCCGGAGACGGTGTTTGAAGTGTATCAGTTTATTTTGATCGCCCTAGCATTATGTGGCATGGTATATCTGGTAATAAGACGACAGTTACCATTAGGGATTTTGGTATTTAGCGCGTTATGTGTTGGCTTGGGGTTAAGCACGGCAATTTTTGCCAGTGGACGATACGCCTTATTAACGTGGATTCCGGTTGTAGCAATTTACTTCATCCCTAAAAAATATGATCAGGTCATTATCCCGATCGGTGTGTCTTTTTCATTTTTATTGGTGGTCTTATTAAGCATGACGGAATGGAGGTTCACCGCATGACTTCCCAACGATTAAGCCAGGTAGCAACCATTTTAGCGACGTTGATAATGGTGTGGTTTGGTTTTGCAATCTTTTTAGAAGCGGGTGAACCCATGACGCATGATGCTGTGATCGCTCAAGCATGGATTGATGCCTTATGTGCGCGCGATCTGGATACGCTCTATACCCTTTCTGTTGTTCCTGACGGCATGGATCGTGAACGCTTTAAACAGCGAGTTGATCAATATCTGCAAAGTGGTGAATTTCCAACACCATGTGCTGGGGAAGTGAATGTACATATCATTCGTAACGTCGCAATTCCTGATGGGTTGGAGGAAGATGTCCGTGAAGTACGGTATATCCCAGAGGTTCACATTCGTTATGCAAATGGCGCGTATCACGCTATCCCGATGTGGGTATATCGCATCCGCAGCGGTGAGTGGAAAGTTCGCCCTGAGTTTTTAGGTCCCATGGCATCACAAGCAGCACCACAAGGAGATATGGTCCCCTTGTTAGACTCAAACAACATCCCTTTAGGGTATGTGCGAGTGCGGGATAATGCCACCGTGTATGAACAATCAACTAAGTATTTAGTACGTGTACCGGTGACCATTCAAACCCTGACATTCCCTTGGGAACTTTACGAATTCTATTTATTTGCTGGGAATTTGCGTGGGCGTGGCGTGATGAATGATTGGGATTTACCAGAAGCAGATAAGGACTCCTTTATGCCGGCGCAGGGTGGTTATATCTCACAAGGGATTCAGTTTGATACAGATATCTGGTTTATCTTAGACGAACTGAATGACCCGCTAACGCTTGGAGCAATTGGTATTACGCCACAGTCTGGTGTGCCACCAACCACGTTCTTTGAGGTGAACTATGATCTTATCCCAGAAGAACAATACGTGTTCAATCCATTCCAAGAGGTTGAACTGCGGCACTATATTCGTGATGCGGTTGTTTTTGACCTGACGATTGACACCACTGGCATGTTACAAGATGACATCATGTTTGCATGTCAATCTTTCATCTTAGAAATGCAAGATGCGAGCTGGTTGCCCGCTTCTCATTGTGATTTTGTACCAGATGTGTGGTCATTATGGCTAGAGCGTGATGAGCGTATCAGGACGACTATCACATTTGATTACCCTGGTGATAAAAATAACATCCGTGTGTTTACTTATCGCCTGATTAATCAAGAATTGACTCGTTATGTATTATGGGAAAACGACGAACAATCTGAATAGGTAATAGCGTGGGGATAAATCCCACACGCTAGCATTATGGATGAGGCTGATTATAAACGATTAGTCAGACTAGTTTATGATGCTTCTGCCTCGCTGAATTGGCTCATATACAGGTCATAATATGCGCCGCGTTGTGCTAAAAGTTCTTGGTGCGTGCCACGTTCGATGATCTGCCCATCTTTGACCATTAATACTTGGTCAGCGTTGCGGATCGTACTCAAGCGGTGAGCGATAACAAAACTGGTACGCCCTTCTAATAATTTTTCAAAAGCTGCTTGGATGATCCTCTCCGTGCGGGTATCTACGCTGGAAGTCGCTTCATCTAGTATGAGGATGTTAGGGTTCATTAAGGCAACGCGCGCAATCGCAATTAATTGGCGTTGTCCTTGGCTTAAGCCACCACCCCGTTCGCCCAATACAGTTTGATAACCATCTGGCAAGCGTTCGATAAACTCATGTGCTGCAACGAGCTTAGCCGCCTCAATGACTTCTTCATCTGTGGCATCCAAGCGTCCATAGCGAATATTTTCCATAACCGTATCTGAAAACAGGAATGTATCTTGTAAGACGATACCAATTTGTGAGCGTAAACTATCTTGGGTAACGTCTCTTACGTCGATTCCATCAATCTTGACCGCGCCATTTGTTACATCATAAAAGCGTGGGATTAAGTTAATGATGGTGGTTTTACCGGCTCCCGTTGGTCCAACAATGGCGATGATTTGCCCCTTGTTCGCCTGGAAGTTTATCCCACGCAACACTTTTTCACCCGGCTTATATTCCGCTTCAACATTTTCAAATATGACCGTGCCGTCAATGGTTGGTAAGGGGCGTGCATCTGGCTTATCAACAATATCGACTGGTTCATCCAATAGGCTAAAAATACGCTCGCCGCCAGCAATTCCACTTTGTACGTTTGTCCACAGAATGGCAATTTGCTGAACTGGTTGGTTAAGCCGCTGGATATAAGCAATGAAAGCGATGATTGTGCCAACAGAGATGACGCTTGTGCCAAGCAAGGGTTGGTTATTCAACGCGGAATACCCCCCCACCAAGACCATCAAGCCCATGGCGGCAAAACTAAGGGCTTCCAATACTGGATTAAGCGCGCTAGTGAACATAGCTGCACGGATGTTAGCATCTCGGTTAGCTTGATTGCCAGCGTTGAATTGAGCAATGCTTTCCTCTTCGCGGTTGAATGCCTGAACCTCACGTGCGCCAGCGATGCTTTCTTGTAGATCGGCATTAACATTACCGATTTCCTGGCGTGCCTTGCGGAATGCTTTACGCGCCTGGCTGGAAAAATATTGCGTAGCAACTAACATCAGCGGGATCATACTCAGGCTGACCAATGCATAGGGGACATTTGCCCGCAGCATCGCAAAAACAATAGACCCAATAATGAACACGCCGCGTATCACATTTAAGAGGGCAAAGTTAAACATCTGTTGTACAGTATCTAAATCGTTGGTCAGGCGGCTCATAATGTCACCGGCTTCATTGCGGGTATAGTAGCCAATAGAGAGCTGATGGATTTTGTCGAACAAACGGTTACGAATATCGCGGATAACATTTTGCCCAGCCCAGCGCATGGCATAAAACGCCAAGCCAACCATGACAGCATCTAATACAAAGACAGCTACTAAGACGATAACCAAACCACCAAGTCCTTCTAGCCGTGTGCTGGTAGAAGCAGCGGTATCTACTGTGGTATACCAGCAGTTTTCTGCACTAGGGAACAAATAGCAATCAACGGCTTGCCCGGTTAATTCCGGTGCGAGGACGGTTGCCCAAGCACTGATGACAACAAAGATCATAGAAAATGCGAAACCAAGCCAATATTGGCGGAAATATTGCGCAAAACGCCCTATTGTCCGGAAGATATTTTGTGATTTGCTGGTTTCTTGATCTAGAATACGACGGTTAAAGTCAAGCATGGTTATGCCTCCTGTGGTACGGCATCGTCAACTAATTGAGAGGTGTAAATTTCAGCATAAATAGGGCTGGTTTCTATCAGGGTTTCGTGTGTGCCAATGGCAGCAACTCGACCTTTATCTAAGACGATAATTTGATCGGCATTACGCGCGGTAGAAATTCGCTGAGCGATGACAAAACTAGTTTGCCCTTTCATGAGGTTATCTAAAGCGTTTTGAATTTTCCGTTCGGTTGCAAAATCAACGCTGCTAGTCGAATCATCTAGGATAAGGATATTCGGCTTGAGCAATAAGGCACGTGCGATAGCAATACGCTGTTTCTGCCCGCCGGAAAGTGTGGCACCGCGCTCACCAACAGGCGTGTCATAACCTTGCGGAAATTCCATAATAAAGTCATGCGCGGCGGCGGCTTTGGCTGCTTCAATTACTTCATCGTCGGTGGCATCTGGGCGACCAAATGCGATATTATCTCGAATAGTACCACTGAATAGATTGGTTTCTTGTAAGACGATGCCTATCTGTGAGCGCAGGCTGTCTTGTTTGACATCTCGTACATCGTAGCCATCAATTAGAACACACCCTTCTGTGACATCATAAAAGCGTGGGATCAGATTGATGATGGTGGTTTTACCACTACCGGTTGAGCCGAGCAAGGCAATGGTCTGCCCAGGTTTGGCAACAAAGTTGACATCCTTCAACACATAATCTTTAGAGTTAAAATAGGCAAAGGAGACATTACGGAATTCTACCTCCCCACGGATAGGCGGCAATGTAATAGCGTCCGGCTTATCCACGACATCGCTTTGAGCATCTAAAATTTCAAAAATACGCTCCGATGAAGCAGCTGCCTGTGCCATCAAGGAGATAATGATACCCAATTGACCGAGCGGGAAAAACGCATACACCAAATAGAGCGAAAATTTTTGATATTCACCAATCATCAGCGTACCGTTGAGAATTTGATCCCCTGCGAAGTATAAAACAGCCGCTTGTCCTAATTGCCCTACGAGGAAAATGAGCGGGAACAAGACGGAAAATATGCTTGCGACACGCATCCACTGATGATATAGATCATCGTTAGCAGCACGAAAACGTTTTTGCTCATAATTTTGGCGAACAAATGCCTTGACCACTTTAATCCCGGCAACGTTTTCTTGGAGGATGGTATTGAGGTTAGAAAGACGCTTTTGGACTTCATTAAAAAGCGGTTGAGCTAACCTGCCAAACACCATAAACAAGACGAAGGCAAAAGGTAGCGTACCCACCACCACTAAAGTCAAACGCCAATTGGTGAGGAACAAAATGCTCAGCGTGAGTACGAGCAACAAAATCGCCTGTACAGCTAAGATCAAGCCCTGTGCAATGAACGCGCGCACCCGTTCAACATCATCCGTAGCACGGATCATCAACTGCCCGGTCTGATTTCGGTCATAATAGCTGAAAGACAATCGCTGAATTTTGCTAAAGATGTCATTACGTAGGGTATAAGCAATCCCTTGAGATGTCCATTCTGCCATATAAGCTTGAACAAATGCAAAAAGTCCGCGCATGATGGCAAACAACAAAATCAAAATAACCGCACTGACTAACAACGTTTCTGCATTGTTGGCATTATTTTGGACTTGCTGCATGGTCAAGCCCAAACGGTCAAGTGCTTGTCCTTGGATGGTTTCCGGCATGGTCAAAACCTGTTTGGCGATGATGCCATTGGTCACCGTGTTAATCATATTCTGGATGAGTTCTGGCACGGCAAGCTGAGCAACCGTGGCGATAAACAACGCACCGTATGCTAAAAAGGTCATGCGACGATACTGCCCAAGATAACCAATAGCGCGTCTTAACGGGCGTTTTTTAGTTTCGGATTTACTGGATTGATTGGTTAATCTTTTGATGACTTGCATATCAAATAGGTCTCCTTTGCACCATGGGCAAATAGGCGTGATTGTGCATCTTCAATCAATTGTTCACCTTGAGGCATTCGGTGAACTAACTTACATAACAAAGTTAACAACTGATGGGTGTCTTGCTCGCCCAGGCTTTTTAATGCATTAAAAAGTGGATCATCTTCTGGGATAAGGGGAACATTGGCGACGACTTGTTTGCCAAGCTCTGTTAATGAAATCAAGACACGACGACGATCTTGTGGATCACGCTGTTTTGTGATGTAACGTTTGCGCTCTAGCGCGTCAACCGTTGGCACAAGGGTGGATGGATCCAACCCCCATTTACGGCTTAAGTCGCTGAGGGTATGCGCCCCTTCTTGGTCAATTGTGCGCATTACCCCTAATTGCACGCGAGTAATATCTGCCTCGTGTTGTGCGAGCCACTGGTCAAGATGTTGCATAGCACTTTTCCAGGCTAACGACATCAATACGCGCAGTTCGAACACATGTGTTTTGAGTTTTTCATCCATTTCTAACATTAATTTGATCACCAATCTTTGGTATACCAATGATTTGCATGCAAAACAATATATGCCTATTTTGAAATAAAGTCAATTGATTTAAACATATTCAAATGAAGTTCTTATATAGCATTTATATTGATTTTCAATGTGGCATGTGTGTTTTAAATGCGAAACCGCCCGCATGAGGGGGGGACATACGGGCGGCTTCTAATGGGAAGGGCTATGGGGTTTATTCCGGTATTTATTTACCGGCACCATGCCCACGAACTTGGTTTAACGACACATTCATACCACTCAAGAGGGATCAACACAACACGACCAAGTTCGCATTACTTACTATTGACTGAATCTTAATCCTAGCGCGTAAGCTTGGAATGAAACAAACATTAGCGATCTATTAAAGAATCCATTATGTTCCAGGCACACCAATCGGCGCAACAGGTGTTTCGTTTGGCGGCAAGTTCGGGTTGGTTGTTGGTGCAGTCTGCCCTTGTTGACATAAATCTCTGGCATTGTTGCGTTTACCACTCACAGATGGATCAGAAAAAAGGGTTAGGGCTTGTTGATATTGTTGCTCCGCTTGGCACCAATTGTATTCTAATGCCCAAGCATCACCATATGCCACATATTCATTGAATAGTAGTCGGTTCAAATCAGCACCTTTATATGTCGATTGATAAGTGAGAATTACCTGAAGGCGGCGAATAGCAACATCATGATTACCAGCGTCAATAGCCGTGATGGCATTGAGATACAAGGTGGCAATGTCACGCTCATAAGCGAGATCATCAATTGAGCCATACTGTTCGGCTAAATCTGTTAGGCGGATGGCTTCCGCTAAGGTGCCGGGGTTGCTAGGGTCTGCGGAAAGATTGACATTATAAAGCGGACGAGCCTGAGCAATTAATACCTGGTGAAGCAATGCTTCAACAGCGGTTCGGTTAAAGTTTGGGTCAACACGGCGGATAAGATCAAGTGTGTTGTAGGCATCTGCATAAGCCCCGATGCTAAACTCTTGTTGTGCTTGCGTAAACAATGTCGGCAAATCAAACCCGCCTGGTGGCGTTGGGGTCGGTGCTGCTTGCAACGGTGTGGGGGTGGTGGTTGGCGATGTTCGATAAGCCGTAGCAGTTGCTTGTAATGCTGGCAGTTCTGCAACGCCAGGGGTTTGAGTAGCTAAAAAGGCAAGCCGTTGTTCCGCCTGTGGGCGGTCGCCTTCGGCTAAATTTTGTGGGATGAGCGTCAACTGCTGATTAATGACGCTGCGACTGGTAGCGGTCACATTGAGATAAACAGCCGTTTCGGTCGCACGTAGGACATCCATTTGAGGAACGCCGGGTGTGCGAGTGGCTAAAAACGCCATACGAGTTGCCAGCAATTCATAATTTAAATCAGCCACATCAGTTTGAATAGCCGGGTATTGCGTTTCTACAAAATATAATTCTGCTGCGCTCACCGTACGCTGAGCAACACGTTGCCCTTGTGTCCAACCAGCAGCACCTGCCATTACCACAATCATCAGGCTAATGATGCCTAACATAAGAATGACCAATGACCAGATTACACAACCTGGTCCACCAGCGGTAAACGCATCATCGTTATCATCATCGTTTTGTGGCTCAATCAACGGTGGTCCTTCTTGGAGGACTTCATCTAGCGTCGGCGGGCGACGCGGTTGGGTATCGTCAGTCATAGGCACAACCATACACACTGCAAACGGAACGACAGCGATTATAAGGTTAATTATCGGGTTCGTACAGCGACGATTAACCTACGGTTGGTCAGTCACGTAAAAGCGCGGCAGCACGGCTAAGAATAATTTCGCTGATAGTACTCTTGTTAGCAAGCTCAACGGGGTAGTTGCCTCCTTCGGCATCTAGGATGACCACACGATTGGTATCGACACTGAATCCGGCATCTGGCGCGGTGATGTCGTTGGCAACCAGTAAATCTAATCCTTTGCGTTCCAATTTATCACGCGCATTTTTTAGTAAGTTTTCACTCTCCGCGGCAAAGCCAATTACCATGCGTGGATAGCCCGTCTGTTCACGCTGTAGTTTTACTTCATTGAGAATGTCGGCAGTGCGTGTTAGCTGTAGAGTTAACACATCGCTGCCAGATTTTTTAATTTTTTGGTCTGCCACAGTGGCAGGGCGGAAGTCTGCAACTGCGGCTGCCATAATTAGTAGATCAGCATCTGCACTATGCTCTAAGACGGCTTGTAACATAGCTTGAGCAGTATCCACATAAATTGCCTTAACGCCGACAGGCACTGGTTGGTCGGACGTTGTGATCAGAACAACCACACGCGCCCCGTCATCAATGGCTGCCTGGGCAAGCGCATGTCCTTGTTTTCCACTGGAACGATTGGTAATGTACCGCACAGGGTCAATTGGTTCACGAGTTCCCCCTGCGCTGATAACCACTTTTTGCCCAAACAATGCCCCAGAAACACTACCCAAAACCCGGCGAATGTGCCCAATAAGTGTTGGTGTTTCTGGTAAACGCCCTAGCCCCACCAAACCGGATGCAAATCGTCCTTCTTCCGGTGGGATCAGTGTGGCTCCCCGTCCGATCAAGGTTTTAAGATTTGCCTGCACTGCTGGATGCATATACATATTGCCATCCATTGCCGGCGCGATCATAACAGGGCAATTTGCTGCCAATGCTGTCACGCATAAAAGATTATCAGCGATACCATGCGCTAATTTGGCTAATGTGTTGGCGGTCGCTGGGGCAATAATCAGCAAATCGGCATCTTCTGCTAAGCCAACATGCGCGATGTGTGTTGGTAATCCATCTTGGCTATTATCCCATAGGCTGGTATATACCGGACGACCTGTAACAGATTGGAACGTCAGCGGTGTCACAAATTGCTGTGCTGATTGCGTCAAAATCACATCAACTAACGCACCCGCCTGTGTGAGTTTACTAGCCAGGTCAACCGACTTATAACACGCAATGCTACCAGTAACCCCTAAAACAATGCGTTTATCTTTTAAAATCGTAATCACACATATATCCTTTGAAGGGTATCATCTAGCATAAAACAGAAAGCGAAACAGTCATCCACCTGCAAATTAATCACATTATTTTACATAACATTCAATTTACGTGTTTGACGATCCACAGCGCGCACGGCAATCATCCCAAAGGCGGTTGGTAGCCAAGCAAAGCCAACCAGGGTAAACAACAGCTCTATAAACGTTAACTGGCTATATCCGGCGATATTGATCAGCGGGAGCTGCCAGCCTATAAGAGCCATGATAAAAAACAGAACCATCGCCCCGAATACCCATGTCCATTCTGGATGAGATGGTGGCATATGCGTATCCAGCAACGTGCGTCCCTTATCAGAACGTTCCGCCCACAGTGCCGCCCAAGCGAACAGACATAGCCCAAGCACGGCTAACAGCACTAAGCTGGTATCATAAGCCCCATTGAGTGCCTGGAACATGAACACAACAACCAAACCCGCCAATAACAATAGAAATGTCGGCAGGTCAAGGCGTAAATCATCAACCGTTATGGTTTGTACACGTTGGGGAATAATCCACCCACCCAATAAAATGATGACAAGTAATAAAGCTGCCACCAACAATGCGATGGGTAGCGCAGTTTGGTCTGTCGTCCAAGTGGTTAATGTCGGCGCATAATGCACCCATACCCCCCAATAAAAGCCAAGCCATGCCGCATAACCCACAAGCAAATAGCGATAACGTCGATTATGACGAGCCGTCATCACCAGAAATAAGCCAAACATTTCTAAGGTAAAAGTAGCGTGTGCGCCGATAGTACGAGTGATAAGATGGCGCGGAAAGTCTGCCAGGGCAGTTTGTGGATAAATTAACAAGCCAATCAACAGCCCACCAATAACCGTTATCAGCATGGAGCCATATAGATCACGGATGCGATAGCGGGCAGCTAGATCAAGCAGCAACGCCGCAATCATCACATAACAAGCATACAAGGGCAGCCAAGTTATCAGCGGGCGTGGCATTGACCAAAGCAACACCTCCCCACCAAACATCAACATCAATCCGAACCAAGTGCGAATTAGCCAAACACTACCAATCAAACGAGTCTTCTTCCTCTTCTTGTGGCGGTGTGTTAACAGCAACCAATTGGGTGATGTGATCTTCTTCATCATAATGAAGGATCACCCAATCCTGAAAAGAATCCTTAAGTTCGCCAATATCTAGTAAGAAATTTCGATTAAATTCTGGGACAATGTTGAGATAACGGATATTGAACGTTTCATAAATGATCCTACCCCCAGGGACAATAGACGATTTGAGTTTGTGGATCATTTCCCATTTTAGATAGCGAAAAACACAGACAATATCATAAACATGCTCATCGAGTTCAAAATCATCAAAATCAACCTGAAGCAGATTGACATTTCTCAAGTTTCTTAGGGCAACTTCCACACGGGTACGGTTCAACGCGACACGGCTAATCTCCATAATATCAACGATATAGCCCTGTTCTGCTAACCATAAGCCGTTTTGCCCAAAGCCAGCAGCGGCATCCAACGCACGTTTGGTTTCACCATCATTAACATGGGGTGTATAGTTGAGCAAAAGCGGGTCTGGTGGTGGGAAAGGCTTCCCCTTCATCTTGCGATAGATTTCATCCCAACGAACACGGTCTTGTGCCGACATGATTTACACCTTGCCTCCATAGATCGGTATGTAATCCAAGGCATTAGGAACAGCTTGTAACGCTTCCGCATCTCCTGGATATAGATGCGCCTTTGGGTTACGCTGCCGACGTAGCTGTAGCAAATAAGCATCCCGAATACTGACAAAATCAGGCTTATACCAAGTGGATGACACAGCCAAACAACGCATAATAGCATGAAGTCGCTTGCCGCCTGCGCTCATCCAGTGGGTTTGTTGAGTCGTCAAAGCATTACGTGCTTCATCCCCTTTGATACCAAGCTGCTTCATAATCCGGTTAAAAAGCCGGTTAACTTGGTTTGGGTTGAGCTTGGTTGCCATCTGCTTCACATCATCTGGCAGCACATCCATCGGCACAATATTATCGTTTTTCATATCAGAAGTAAATGAACCAGAAAGCGCGTTTTGAAGATCAGTTGCGGTAAACCCATCTCGCAGATATGGCTCTAAAGTAGGTAATGGCTCTGCCTTTTGCCCCGCTGCATAAACGACAAATTCGGCTGTCTCCTCAATCAATGTTAGAGATAAGACCACCCCTAAACGCGATAAAGCGGCTGCTAATGGCGGTGTTGGGTTACCGACAATACGGTCATAAGTGGGATCAAGAAATAGACGAATCGCATTAGGGTAAGCAACACCAGGGACAACATCAAAGGGGTTATAACGTGTGTAACCTTGCTCAATGAATGCGTCCTCAATAACCTGAATAATAGTTTCAGGTGATTCAGAATAACATAAATGTAGACTCTGCCATGTCATGTGTTTCCTCCTGTTGGGAGGTTTGAGCATAACATACCACGCTACCAGAGTCCACAAATCCCATTTGTCGGCATAATCGGCGATCTGCTTCGGTCTCGCCGGATGTGAAGATGAGATCACACCCGCGTTCGATGGCAAATGATTGCGCAGCCTG
>RFHA01000377.1 GCA_003696565.1 Chloroflexota bacterium | reverse complement strand
CGCATTGACCAACCTGGCTACTTTAATGTGACGGTGTGCAGCAGCCGTGCCATGCTCGATGATTTCTCAACATCCTATGATCCAACTATTCAATCACGCTTCAAAACTGTGGGGTCAGATGTAGAAATTCCATCCGGTTATCCCTATAGCTTTGAGCCGCCTTTCTGTATGTTAAATGAAGTTCGTCCGCCGGCTCGCCCAGGGCAACCCGATGAGACGCTGCGCAACGAAGGATTGCGCTGGATGGACCCAGGTGGACCTGGTGACCGTGTGACGGTATTTGTGACATTTAACCACCCGTTGATTACGCCCTTGCCATTGGCAGATTATCTGACAATTACTGCACGGCGTTCCGGCGTGAACGAATCGTTCCGTGCCGCACGGGCGTTGAGTGCTGTGCAAGGTGCCCCGCCTGGGCAAGGTCAACCGGTTGATTTACCAACTATGCCAGCCACCAACACACCAATTCCAACTGATACGCCGACAGAAACGCCATCATTATCCCCCACGCCATCCAATACCCCTACCCCAACAATTGGACCATTTTCTTGTGATGATCTTGAATTTGGTCAAATCAGTTTCTTTGGGCAGCGGGTCTACTTTGAGATTATCAACAATAACGGCAAACCTTCTGAATTACAGCGTGTCTATTTATCCTGGCGGACACCATCCGGGCACCCTGGGATGTATTTGGCAGCACAGGCATTTAATGCTGAAATCTACTGGGATGGTAATCAACCCACAGCCCCATTTGATACTGCAACTGATTTAACCGGTGATGACCTTGATAGCTTTTTGAACGCTGATCGTACTGCACCAGGTTTTGGTTATCGGTCATATTGGGAGGCGTTGTATCTTAATGGCGGCACAAACATCGCTTATTCAGTAGATAACAACCCGACTGGCTTAACAGAATGGGACTTTGCAGGGTCTGTGTTCTATTTCTTAAACCCGGATACTGGAACGCAGTGTGAAGTACGCGCACCAGTTCCTGACCCCAATAACCCAACCGAAACACCAACCGTTGATGTCTATGCATCTGCAACATTTACACCAGACTGTGCCTCTAGCCAAATTCGTATGGAATTTGTCGCATTCCGCACATTTGGTGTCATTGAACTGCGAGTCATCAATAATCGCTATCGCCCGTCACCGTTCCTCGGCTTTGAACTAAATTGGCCCGATCATAACCAGCTACCCAAGATCGGTGGACCGAACATCTTCAACTTAGCACAAATTCGTGTGGGCGGTAGTAGTGTTAATGATCCTGAGTCGGTAGCAGTCTGGACAGGTCCAGATTTCCAACCCTCTACAACACATAATGAAGGAACTTGGAACCCCAACTATGTCTTCCCACAACGCTCAATCACATCGGTATTCTTAGATTTCGATGGTGTTCCAGGGCGGTTGGATCAAAGTATTGATTTCGGTTTATGGATGCTTTCTGGACGCTTTGACATCGGATGTTATGATCATGGTACTGGTGGCAGTGGACCTGGCAATATCGATAGTGGCAGTATTTTCTTAGATGCGCCTTCACCACCACCACCAACCAACACACCACGCCCAACCCGTACACCAGGTCCAACGTTGACTCCATCGCCAACGCGCCCGACCAATACACCATCTCGCACGCCAACACCGGGACCAACCAATACACCGCGTCCAACCAATACCGCCACGGAGGAAGTACTTATTCCACCCACAGCCGTACCAACAAGTTCAGGTACTGGCGGCGGACGCTAAGCTAAGCCAAAGCAACCCCTATAACGGGGGTTGTTTTTTTTTATGGCTCTTGCACAATCAAAGATGAACACGGTTAATTGAGCAAGGGACAATATGCAGATTATCACCACGCATGATAATGCGGATTTTGATGGAACAGCCGCCATGCTGGCAGCATATAAACTATATCCGCAAGCAACACCTGTTTTACCACGCCGTGTGGGGCGCAGTGTGCAGGAATTTATTGCACTCTATCGTAATGCATTACCATTCGTTAATTGGGTAGATTTCCGCCCGCGTTCTGTTGAACGTGTTATTTTAGTTGATACTCAACGTATTCCAGATATTCGTAAAGTGCGCAGAAATGCTGAATACTTAATTTTTGATCATCACCCACGCCTAGAAGAAGCTAAAGACACAATAACATTCATCGGAGAACGTGTTGGCGCAGTGACAACGCTAATGGTAGAGCTAATCCGAGAACGTGGGGATATTTCCTTAGAGCCATTAGAAGCAACTTTAATGGCTCTTGGCATTTATTCTGATACCGGTGCATTCACCTATGGCACAACCACCCATCGTGATCTTAACGCAGCAGCATGGTTATTAGAAAAAGGCGCAGCAGTAGATACAATCCGCCGCTTCCTTGCCCCCCCATTGGGAGACCGTCAGCGACAACTGTTAGATATGCTCATCAACGCACAACAAACTCGTATTATTCAAGGGCATAAAATTACAGTTGGGGCGGTGTATGTCGATCATTATGTAGAGCATATTAACAGCGTGGCACATCGCCTGCGAGATATGTTGGAATCAACAGCGTTATTCCTGATTGTTGGGATGCCAGAGGGGAATAAGACCAATATTCAGTTGGTTTGTCGCTCTAGCCATGACGCGATCAACGTTGGCGAAGTTGCGCGATACTTCGGCGGTGGGGGGCACAGCCGGGCAGCCGCTGCGAATATCAGTGACAGCACTGTAGAACAAGTCACAAATTCGCTATGGGATTGGTTAGAAACGCATATCCAACCGACGAAACGTGTCGCTGATTTAATGTCCTTAGGTGTTCAAACGGTCAATGCAGATGACAAACTTGGTGACATCATCCATAGCCTACGCCGCATCGGGCATGAAGGCTACCCTGTTTTAGATGGGGAGCGTGTGGTCGGTTTATTAACACGGCGAGACGCTGACCGTGCCCTGGAACATGGCTTGCGGGATTCAACTGTGCGAGAAGTCATGCTCAGCGGGCAAGTTAAGCTCACACCGGATGATCCTATCAGCAAATTGGAGCAGCTTATTGTAGAAAGCACTTGGGGACAAATTCCAGTGGTGGATAAGCAAGACCGGCTGATTGGCATCGTCACGCGGACAGACCTCATCAAGCACTGGGTTGCTACCCATCCAGCAACTGCATCAACGTCTGAGGTACGAATTCAACCCGGGCAAATCACAGCTGTATTAGGTCAAACACTTGCCAAACTTATCCAACAAGTAGCACAGTTTGCCCAAGAACGTCACCTCAATATTTATTTAGTGGGTGGTGTTGTAAGAGATTTATTGCTCAACCGCCCAAATTATGATATTGATTTTGTTGTAGAGGGCGATGCTATCACCTTTGCAGAGGCAATTTGCGCCGAATTTGGCGGGGAAGTTAGTAGTTTTCGTCCGTTTGGCACAGCAAAGTGGAAATATCAAAACGGGCTACCTGGTCATATTGATTTCGCCTCATCCCGTAATGAGTTTTATGTGCATCCCACTGCCTTACCATCAGTATATCGTAGCTCCATCAAGCTTGATCTGCATCGCCGTGATTTTACAATCAACACCCTAGCTATTCAACTTAGCCCAGCAAACGCTGCGCATCGCCTATTAGATTTCTATGGCGGATTGCATGATCTGGAGCGCGGAGTAATCCGCGTGTTACACAGCCTGAGCTTTATTGATGACCCAACACGCATGTTACGAGCTGTCCGGTTTGAAAAGCGTTTAGGCTTCCAGATTGAACCACGCACCGCTGAACTTATTAAAAACGCCCTCCCCATGCTTGCGCGTATTACCGGAGAGCGCGTCCGAAACGAAATCAAACACATATTGAAAGAAAATCAGCCCGAAAACGCCTTAACCAGCCTACAAGAACGTGGCATCTTAAAGGCAATTCACCCTGATTTACGCTTTGACGAAGAATCACGTCAAGATTTTGTGTTAGCGCGCCAAACAGAACTGTTTGGCAAAATTGAAAAAATGCGGCATCTTTATTGGCACCTGATTATGGCACGAATCCAGCCAGAGAAATTACAGGATTTAGGCGAGCGGCTACATTTTGGCAATACCATCATCAAATCATATATCAGCGCATCTAAATTGGTACATGAACCAGGAGTCTTAATTGACCCGAACGCGCCAATAAGCCAAATCACACGCCACCTAGACGGTATTCGTGATGTCGCCCTGATGGCAGCGTGGATTATCTGCAAAGACTTGCGGCGTGAGCGTATCCAGCAATATATTGAAACATGGCGACACATCAGCCCCATTACAACCGGGCACACACTGAAAAGCAAAGGTTTGCCGCCTGGTCCGCGCTATCGCGCAATTTTAGAGCGGCTGAGAGATGCCCGCTTAGATGGAGAAATCCAAACCGATGAACAAGAAAACGCTTTATTGGAGCAATTAATTGCCAATGACTTCTCTGGATGATCCTAGTCTGTTTCAATTGACATTAAACATTATCATGCGGCAAGCAACCGCCAATGATTTGCCCAAGCTAGAATGGTATGGTCAATACCGTCATTATCGCAAATTATTCCGCCGCACATATGAAGAACAACTTAAAGGCAGACGCTCGATGCTCCTCGCTGATCTGGATGGGTTCCCTGTCGGATATATTTTTATTCAATGGCTTGCCAACAACAAGCGAATTGCAGACGGTAAAACACGCGCTTATTTATATTCCTTTCGGGTGATGAATATTTTACAAGGGCGTGGGCTAGGCACACACATCATGCGACATACTGAAAGCCTGCTGATTCACCAGGGATATAGCTGGGCAATTATCGCCGTTGCCAAAGAAAATCATGGTGCGCTGCGCTTATATCAACGGCTGGGGTATCATATTTTTGCGGATGACCCCGGACAATGGAGTTATGAAGATCATAAGGGAATCCGAAGAAATGTGAACGAACCCTGTTGGATACTGGAAAAAAATTTAAAGCTGGGTTACGATATATAGGTTGTGCGCCTATGTATCTCATTGTGTAGCACATTTTATTTGTTAGTTTGGAGGTTTTTATGGCAGTTAAACAAGATGTTGTGACAATCACCCGCTGGACTGGCGGTCAACACCCGTCCATCTCTGCCATCAACCGTTTGATGAACAAAGAAGGTTTAACTCCTTACCTCTGGTCACACTCCCCTAATACCCGCCAAGCTGTTCGTTCACATGGCTATCACAAAGTATTATATGTAGCAGAAGGCTCCGTAGAAGTCATTTTACCGGATAGCAACCAACGAGTTGTGTTACGCCGTGGTGATCGTCTTGATGTACCCGCTGGCGTACGCCATGGGTTACATGTTGGCAGCGGCGGCGCAAAGTGCATTGAGGCGGCTTTACGCCCAATCCGCTAAACCAAATCATTCCATTGACTTCCCTGCCGGAGACCCCCACGTCTCCGGTTATGCTTTTAAAAACACACACTTCCTAAACTAGTTGCGGAAGATTTATGATGATAATTACGTCTAAAAAATGATGGTATTAAACGCATGCCAGTTTGAAAGTGAGTTAAACCGTGTTTGAAATTTTTCTTGCCGTTGTAGCTGGATTTGTCTCTTTTATTTCCCCATGTGTTCTGCCGCTTGTTCCGGCATATATCGGCTATATGGGGGGGAGGGTAACGCATACCGTCTCCGCCCAAGTCAACACAGGTGGCAGTGCAGCAATCAACAAAAACGCTGCACGCTTTAGCACTGCGATTCACAGCGTTGCTTTTGTGGTAGGGTTCACGCTGATCTTTGTCACACTTGGTATTGCCACTTCTGCCTTAATCGCCAATACTGCCGGTGTAGAAGGGATCATCGGGCGGGTCGGTGGTGTATTAGTTGTTTTCTTCGGGCTGCATTTTACAGGGTTAGTCCCTGCCGTATTCACCTGGATACGCCAACATCCAGCACTGATTGAAACACCCCTCACATCGCTGGGACTAGCCATCACATTCAGCTTTATTATTTTGTGGGGGTTTATCGGCGCAAATGGTGACCTGAACCTGACACGCTATCAATGGGGTATTGTTATCAACTTTATGGTATTTTTCGGCTTATGGCGGATGATTAAAGTGAGCTGGTTTTCTGCCCTGTTGATGGCAGGTAGTGCGTTGATGCCGTTACTGTTTTGGGGCAATGTGCCATTGGCAGATATTGAATTCCTATTATATGCGGTGTTTAGCGGCTTTCTACTGGTCTACTATGCTAGCGGTATGAAAAATCATCGTCCGGTTTGGGTAGTGGCGGTTATTTTTAGCGTAGTGGCGGCGTATGGTCTCTTTGCATGGGTATCCAACACAATAAGCCGTTTGGGTACGCCTGAGCTGTTTGACAGTTGGGCGTTAGCTCTTGGTGGGTTGCTCATTGCCTTGCTTTGGGGTGGTATGGTCGCGGCAGATGCGTTCTTTGCACCCAAAATGTTTTGGAGCAAGGTCATGGATAAGCTGGACTATCTCTTTTATGCAGATACACGCAAACAAATGGCTGCTGATGGCGACAAAGGGTTAAGCAGTAGTTTCATTTTAGGTGTTGTTTTTGCCGCCGGGTGGACCCCATGCCTAGGACCAATTTTAGGTGGTATGCTCTCTATGGCATCACAAGGGGATGTTCTCAACGCATCCGCCCAGATGACTGCCTACTCGCTCGGCTTGGGTATCCCGTTTATTTTAACCGCGTTGATGATGGATTCAGCTCAAGGATTACTCCGCAAACTCAACCGACAAATGACAGCCATTAAACTATTCAGTGGCGCGCTGCTCATGTTCATTGGCTTGATCGTTGCTGGCGGCGAATTACAAGCCCTTAGCGCACGTTTTAATGCTCAATTTGGTGATATTTCCCTGCGAGTAGAAAACTGCACCATTGGCTTATTAAAAGCGGAAATCAAGCTCCATCAAGCAAGTGATTGCTACAGCGGGCGCGTTGATTTTGAAACACTGAAACAAGCAACGCTCGGCACAGACCAAACGAATACCGAACTCATTGCCCCCACGCAACAAGCCACCTTATCAACAGAAAACGCACCAGAAATCGGCATCGCCATCGGTAATATCGCACCCGATTTTACAACCACTACCCTCACCGGTGATACAGTGCATCTTTCAGATTATCGTGGGCAGGTTGTGGTACTCAATTTTTGGGCGACATGGTGCCCGCCATGTGTGGCAGAATTGCCCGGCTTTCAGCAGGTATATGATGAATTAAATAACCAGGGCGTTGTTGTGCTGGCGATCAATGCAGACAGTGAAAGCGTGAATCAAATTGAGACTTTCATTAATCAAACCCTAGAGACACCTCTCACATTCCCAGTGCTTTTAGACAACGATTTGACGGTAAATCGTTTATTCAATATCTTTGGTTTGCCCACAACAATCGTTATCAATCAATCTGGCGAAATTGTTTTTAGTCAAACCGGCATCATCACAGAAAGACAACTCCGTACATTAATCAACCAGCAATTGTATTCATGATGAAGCGCGCATTATTGACCCTTGCATCACTTGTTTGCTTTGGTATTGGTAGCAGCATCTTTATAGCGGTTGGCTTGCCACAACGTGCTGATTATACGGCGTTTGAATTACCAGGAGAAACACGTACGGTCGCGCCGGAAATTGGGCGGCTTGCCCCACCATTTGAAGCCAATACACTCACTGGGGAAAGGCTCAGTTTATGGGCACTACGTGGACAAACCGTTATACTCAACTTTTGGGCAACATGGTGCACGCCATGCCGCGTTGAAATGCCGGATTTACAACAAATTCATGGCGGAGATGTACGGGTTATCGCGGTGAACTTAGGCGAATCGCCCGCACAAATTCAACCCTGGGTGGATGACCTAAACCTCACATTTGACATTGTGTTAGATGTAGATTCACAGATTGCCACAAGATACTGGTTCCGCGCCCCACCGTCTACTTATGTTATTGATCCACAAGGGGTGATCCGTGCCATTTTCTATGGTCCCGTAACGATCAATCAACTACAGGATGCTATCTCTTATTAGCCTGTGTTAAAATGCCAAAAGTTCGCAATCCATATGAAACAATACAGAGGAATTTATGGCGGAAGAAAAACAATCCTTTGCGATACGTGCCAATATCTGGACGCTAAAGCTCACCCGTAATTGGCTACGAATCGCACTGATTATCCTGACGATTTACGTATCGTTACCGTTTGCTGCCCCCACGCTCATGCGTCTAGGCGCAACAGGCATCGCACGTGTCATTTATACTGTGTATAGTCCGTTTTGTCATCAAATGGCGTTTCGTTCATTTTTTCTATATGGGGAACAGCCAGTTTATCCGCGTGAAAATGTCCCCAATGCCGGTTGGGTTCCGTTTGAAAGCTATGCAGCCAAGTTAGACGCATTTGATGGTGTAGACCTCAATACATTTGATCTGCCATTAATCAGTGCGGCACGGTCTTTCCTCGGTAACGACGAAATGGGTTATAAAGTCGCGCTATGTGAAAGGGATATTTTTATCTATCTCGCCTTATTAACAGGCGGGGTGATCTACGCTCAGCCCAAAGTCCGCCGACGGCTACGCCCAGTTCCATTGTGGTTATATGTCATCCTGGGCTTAGGTCCAATTGGGTTAGACGGATTCAGCCAGATGTTAGGGTATCCGCCATTTAATCTATGGGAACCACGAGAAACACTACCATTTTTCCGTGTGTTGACTGGTGCAATTTTTGGATTGATGACTGCCTGGCTAGGATTTCCCTATTTAGAAGAAACGATGCAGGATACCCGCCGTAAAATCGAAAAGAAACTGCGTCGTAAAGGCATTCCAGTTTAATGATCGCTGCTCGTTTTATTAACTATCCCGCCAATGTGCCACCGGAAAACCTTGCTCTGTAAACGTGATTTCCAAATCATCCACCGCCAAATAGCTAATCGGCAAAGCATATAAATTCAGCATATTTTCTGCTGAAGAAAAATCCGGTGGAGAATCTGACCAGGTTACGAGTGCCAGTTGAATTTGTTTTTCTGCGAATGCTTGGGCGATTTCCGAATGAGATAAATTAACCAACCGCGTGTGGATATTAACAGCGGCAAGTTGTGCCTGAATGATTTCTGCACCAGGAACAAACGTCACTCCCATCGCCATGCCTAGCCCGTCCGGTTTACCCAAGTTAGCGAGCGTGTTTAACAACATATCTGGCGGAACGTGAAGGTTCTCTAATACCATCGAGCCAGGAATAGCCAAATTGGTCACAACCGCCCCTGGATCAACAGCTTGAAAAATGACCATTATAAGATCAGACGAAATAGCGAGTGGATCAACAATCAACGTAACATTAGCTGGCTGCGGAGCCTGCTGCCAGCCATCTAGTAAACCATATGCTGCGATTAAATCAAACCTCCCCCCTAAATCCGCCGGGTCAACTGCTTCTGTCATCACAATCATTGATGAAGCATTTGGCATCCAGCCAGCTGTGTTAACGTCTAAACCATATCGAACAGCAGGGATAGCGGTAGGGGCAAGGGTTGGTTCTGGTGTAGGTGGCAAATCAACAGGGAACGGGGTCGGCTCTGCTTCACACGCTGCCAAAATTAACACACAAATCAGTATCAACGGAATTTGTTTATACATTGGCTAAAAATCAATCCAAGGACCAACCAATCCACGATCTGCCATACTGATTCCAACCGAGGCATTAAAGAAGGCTAAAATAGCAAACGCCACCCCCGCCGCGCGGTCATCCCGTCCGCGCAACATACTAAATAACCCTGGCATAATCACTAACAAAAACAGCATATACAAAAAATATAACGTCAGTCGCCCATCTTTTGGGCGTAAGCCGCTTAATGCCAAAACCACCCCCATCAACAATGTCCCGGCAATCAGGATAGTATATGTGGCAACTGCTCCCCAAAAATTGCCGGAAATAGACTTGCCTTGTGCAGCAGAAACCGCCGCCCAAACCCCCAAAAAGATTGAGTAGATAATTTGCATATTAAATAGAATACCGTGAATATCTGACATAATCGCCTCCATTAGGAACTCATGGATTATAGTGCTGTTTTGGCGGCATTCAACGATGAAAGTGCTTTTATCAACCGGCTATTATTATCCAAATGATCCATCCGCCTATGAAATATTACAAAAGTGTGATACGCCTTTGCCGTGTTCAATGTTATCATGACGCTACATCATTTTTTTGAAAGTGTAACGACTATGGCATTTCATATTCAACAAGAGGAACGTGTTTTACTACTTGCACTCTTTGGTGAAATCAATGTCGATGAAGTCCAGACCATTCTAAAAACACTATCCGAAATAAATTTAAGTGATACAACCTATTGTGTGATTGATTGTCGAGAAGCAGTGATGGTATATACAGACATCGCCAGTAGTGTTAAGCTGCTCAAGCAAGCAAACCATTGTGGGATCAAGTTCGTGTTGGTTGGCATCAGCCAGTGGGTCAATGTAGCGCGCTCAATGTTAGTTAGTGACGATTATGTACCACTGTTCCACACCTTGGCAGATGCCCTACAATATACTCAATCCAGCATCAGTGGATAATATTACAACTCAACTGAGTAACTATTAAGACAGGGGTAGATCAACACATCCACCCCTGATAGAAATTTAACTCACGTCTGTATTTTCGTTATAGAGCATATCGACACGCTCTTTTAACAGCGGATAACGTGTTAAATCTGGCGATTCAACATAAATCGTCTTGGCTTCTTGCTGAGCTAATGCGACTAAGTCCGGCTGCATCATCTCAGTGATTTGCAATGTATTACGTCCGCTCTGCCGTGTGCCAATCAAATCCCCAGCACCGCGCATCTTCCAATCAATCTCAGCTAATTTAAAGCCGTCATTGGTGGATTCCATTGCTTGTAGGCGTTCCATCGCTTCTGGCGTGTCTTTATCTGGAATGAGTAAGCAATATGAGGGGAAACCGCCACGTCCTACACGCCCTCGGAACTGATGTAACGATGCCAAACCAAAGCGATTTGCCCCTTCAATAACAATCACTGTCGCATTCGGCACATCAACCCCAACTTCTGCAACCGATGTTGTAACCAGAATATCAAATTCATGATTAGCAAAAGATGCCATGATGTCATCTTTTTCAGACGGCTTCATTTTGCCATGTAATAGCCCTACCCGATGCCGGAAAAAGACTTTACACAGTTGTTCATAGGCTTCAACAGCGGATTCAGCCTCAATCTTGTCCGATGCTTCTACAAGCGGGTACACCACAAACGCCTGTCGTCCCTGCTCAATTTGTGATTCAATAAAGCTATAAATCCGCTCGCGCTCAATTGGCAAGACAATACGTGTTTGGATAGGAATGCGCCCGGGCGGCATTTCATCGATGATACTTAAATCTAGGTCTGCATACAGAGTCAACGCCAAAGTGCGCGGGATTGGTGTAGCAGTCATCACCAGCAAATGCGGGTTCATGCCTTTATTACGTAACTTGCCACGTTGTTCCACACCAAAGCGATGCTGTTCATCAATAATCGCCAACGCTAAATCATGAAATTCCACACCTTCTTGAATCAGCGCGTGTGTCCCAATAATCATATCAATTGACCCATCACGAATCCCTTGGTATACCGCGTCTCGTTCCGCACTGGAAAGTGAACCGGTCAATAGGGCGATAGTCGGCTTGGTTTCACTAGGGAAGTTTTCTAGCGTGCGGGTGATATTACGATAGTGCTGCTCGGCTAAAATACCGGTCGGTACCATCAAGGCAGATTGCTTCCCCTGGCTGAACGCCATTGCCATCGCCGTAATTGCCACCGCCGTCTTGCCTGACCCCACATCCCCTTGTAGCAGGCGATTCATCGGTATAGATTGGGTAATATCTTGCCGAATATCAGCAATCGCGCGTTTTTGGGCACCGGTTAATTCATAAGGAAAAACGGATGACAAGAATGTCTCCATAAAATCGTCACTGATTTGTAGGGGGTGGGCAGGGACAGATTGCCACTCACGCCGGTTTGCCATAATTGAAAGTTGTAACAACAACAATTGATCAAAGACATACCGCCGGCGGGCATGATACAAATGATCGGAACCTTCTGGGAAATGCAAATTTTTAATAGCCCAACCCAAATCCCCTAACTCAGCACGAGCAAGCGTGGCTTCTGGCATATAATCCGGCAGTTTATCCGCCCAATAATTCACAACCTCTTGCATTAACGTGCGCATCCGCCGCGCTGTCAATCCTTCAGTTAAGGGATACACAGGCACAATCCCAACGGCTTGCAAATTGCGCGTATCCAGTTCTTCCCATTCTGGGTTATTGATCTGTAAGCGGTTACGGAAAATGCTTGTTTTGCCATTGATGACTAATTGCTTACCAACACGGATAACACGTGAGAGATAATGCTGCCCAAAGAATGTGACAGAGATCACGCCGCTACCATCATCCAACTCCATATAAAAATCTTTGCGCCGCCCCTGTTTTGCCTCACGGATTTGCACATAACGCACTGTGCCGATCACCGTTACCAACTGATCAGGTTGTAGCTGACTAATATAGCTTAACTTAGAGTAGTCATCATAACGGCGAGGCAGTAAAAACAGCAAGTCATTAATACGCTCAACCCCAAGCCGACCTAACGCTTTCACCATTCGTGGACCCACACCCTTCATCTTGCTGATGTGAGCGTTTAAGCCACGCATAATATCCCGCGCTTCATTTTCATCTAAGGATGGACGCGGGCGGCGCGGCGGATGCACAAGGCGCGGCTCCGGCGGTAAATCAGTCCCACTGGGGCGATAATCCTCCCCCCCTATAAACTCATCGTCCGTGCCATAGAACTCATTATTAGTTTGCTCAAGATTGTCATTGGATGATGAGGGTTTACTTTTTGCTGGTTTGGGCACAGTATTTTTTAACTGACGTGGTTTAGGGTCTTGGTATTCATTCAGTTTTTTAGCATATTCTGGTGCTGGTTCAACCCGCCCCATAATGCGATCCATCATATATGTAATCCGGTCATGCCGTTCATTACGATTTTGAATATCACCATAGGACTGCATCAAATCAGCGAGTTCATCCACCAGAATATGATGTTCTGGGCGGCGGGCTTGTTCCCGTGCTTGTTGAACCCAATTTCTACTATAAGCTTCCAATCCGCCAATCACAGCGTTATTTTTATATCCCGTATCACGTTCTAACTTTAAAATCTTAATCAATGTCTCAAGTGCTGATGGCATCTTTCCAACCTTTTGTGATTCCCGCAAAGCCAACCGAGCCAGGACCGATATGCGTTCCTAATGCAGGACCAATCAAGCCGACAATCGTCTCGTCCGGCAAGATATCTGCCAAACGTTCTTTCAATGCGGCAAGACCGTCTTCATTGTTAATATGCAGAATAGCCATTTTATCATAGGGTGCGTTTTCTTGGGCGAGTTCTGCAAGTTTATCAAGCGCGCGCTTAAAACTCCTCACACGGGCAATCGATTCGACATTCCCGCGTTCCACATGGACCACTGGCTTAATATTCAGGAACGTGCCGATGCTCGCCGCCGCCCAGCCCACACGTCCGCTGCGCCGCAAATAAGCTAAGTCATTAATTCCGGCATAGACCTGCTGTGTGCGCTGAATATATTCAATGGCTGCGAGTGTTTTTTGTAGATCACCGGTTTCCGCGGCGACTTCTGCCCCAGCAAGCACTTGCCAGCCAATTCCAATGCTCAACTGCCCACTGTCAATCAGTGTGACATGATCTTGTGGTAAATGTGCCGAACCAAGCCGGAAGGCATTATGAATACCACTCAAATGCGCCGGTGTTGTAATCATCACCAAATGATCGGCATCTTGATAAGCGCGGTCAATAAATTCACGCGCAAAATCCGGTGACATAGCCGATGTAGTCGGTACATCTTCTAATGTCCCTAAAATTTGATAATACTCCTCACGTATCAATTCCACGCCGTCATCAGCGTAGCTGTTGCCACCATAATTGACAAAACACGGAATAACTGTAATATCCCATTTTTCCACAAGATGCGGTGGAATATCTGCCACGCTGTCAGTCACAAATTTAATCTTCATCGTCATAACTCCCACCCAGGTAATCACTTGGCTTCTCTAAAATAACAACACCCGTTGCATCTGCACCAATTAATGCCCCAAGTGAGGCATGATAAACTCCATAATCGAATGTCATCCCAGGGAATTCCACCGCCAGGCGTTCCTGCAAGAGGCGTGTTTGCTCAGTGATGGTATGACGCGGTTGTAAGATTACCGCTTGCTCAATTTCAGTGAACTCAATGACAAATTCAACCAACCGTTCAATGGCTTGAATCCGGCTTCGTACTTTTTCAACCAGGCGTAACCGCCCTTCCTCCACTGCCAAAAACGGCTTAATCCCTAACAGATTACCCAAGATAGCATGAGCGGGTGACATAATGCGGTTTTGATGAAGATACCCCACACTTTCCACATAATACATGGCATAAATGCGTTCCGTAATACCACGCAACCGCCAGATAATTTCGTCCGGGTCAACCCCGTCATCGGCTTGTTGTAATGCGGCAGAAATCAACATCCCCTGAGACGCGCAAATCGTCTGTGAATCAAACACCAGAATTTTACTATGCCCAACTTGTTGCGCTGCCGCCCGTGCATTTTGCCAGCTTGTCAAAATCTCACGCGAGGTATGAATCGAAATGATCGCATCATAATGTTGCGCGAGTTTGCTGTAAACTGCAACATAGTCTTTGACGCTTGGGGGGAACAAGCGAGGTGCTGTCGTTTGTTTGCCCATAATTTGGTGGGCATCTTCCGCACTAATGTCGATCCCTTCCCGATAAGTCTGCCCACCTAATTCCAACACATGAGGGACAATCGTCACCCGTGTTGCATCAGCCGGATTGACAAAACAGGCAGAGCTATCTGTGACAATATGAATCGTCGTCATAAATTCATCTCATCCATGCGCACGCTTTATAAACATATTGTAACGTCACTCAACGCTGATGAGATAGGGGTAAAGTGGTTGTCCACCATTAATCAAAACAATCTCATGCTCAGAAAATTCATCTTGTAGCGTTTTCAACAGTACATCAGGTTGTTGGGCATCTTTTCCATAATACAGTGTGATCAATTCATGATTATCTAGATCAGGGATTTTGCGTAACAACTGGCACACCGCATCAGCTTGGTTGGTTGCCACCACCATCAGCCGCCCGTTAATTAACCCAATAACATCTCCCTCTCGGACGATTACACCATCCTCTGTTTCTGAATCGCGCGTGGCATTAGTGATTTCTCCACTGATAACATACGTTACCCAATCCTGCATCGCTTGTTGTAGTGTCTCTAAATCGCTAAGGCGATGGTCCATATATGCCAACATAGCACTAATACCCTGTGGGATGGTGGTTGTGGGGATAACCAACACATGCTTATTTGGCATGGAATCAGCCGCTTGTTGTGCGGTTAGTACAATGTTTTTATTGTTTGGCAGCAGAATGATCTTATCATTTTCCAGCAGCTCCATCACATTAAGAAATTGCTCGGTGCTTGGGTTCATGGTTTGCCCGCCAGCAATAACATGCGCCGCGCCCATGTCATAAAACACTTTTTGTAATCCATCCCCGTTGGCAACAGCAATCACCGCTACCCCGTCCACCGGCTGGATTTTAACAACGCGCTGCTGAACAAATTGTTCATATTGGCGTTGCATATTTTCCACCACCACATCATCAATGCCATCGCAATGAGCAATTGCATAGCTGATAGGTTCGCCAGGGTCATGGGTGTGTAAATGGACTTTTATGAGTGTCTCATCCCCAACCACCAACACATCCCACCCCATCGCATTAAAATCCGCCCGAATAGCAGCAACATCCATAGCCTGCCCGTACATCAAAAACTGCACATCATAACCATAACCAGCCTCATCAATTGGCTGAAGTTCGTCCTGCCAATCAGCCTCTGTTACTTGATGATTATCATGATGATTATCAGAAAATATAACGGGCATACCGGCAATACTGCGGGACATGCCTTCCAAAATAAAGACTAAACCCTGTCCACCGGAATCCAACACACCCGTTTTTTTGAGAACAGGTAGTTTTTCTGGGGTATGCTGGAGGGATTCTCGCGCGGCATCAATTAACACATCCAAAGCAGCACAAAGGTCATCTGGTTGATCGTTAACAAATGCGCTAAGTGCTTCACTGGCTTCTCTTGCAACTGTGAGTATCGTCCCTTCTTGTGGTGATGCCACCGCCTGATAAGCACATGACACAGCTGCCTGGCAAGCCGCAGCAAAGTCTTTTGAATCAAAAGCGTATTTATCCTGAATAGTTTCCGCAAAGCCACGTATTAATTGGGATAAAATCACGCCAGAATTTCCGCGCGCACCACGCAATGCACCATCTTTGATATGCATGGCAAGCTTACCTGCATGTGGTTCATCAATATGCCGAATGTTATCCACAGCTTTTTTCAATGTCAGCCGCATATTTGTCCCTGTATCACCATCCGGCACCGGAAAGACATTCATCGCGTTGACAGTTTTTTCATGGTGTTCTAACCAGGCAAGACCTGCCTCAAATAACCATTTTAGGATATAACCATCACATATACGGGTTGTTGTTTCTGTTATCATCATAAAATCTCTTTAATCATCACTATCAGGTGCAGGCATTAAATACAACACTAAGCCTATCAGAAAGACGCGCCTGTATGATAAAACAGTCACATTTGCATTGCCTTAAACTGGAGACTTTTATGGCATATATCATTGCCTATTTTACGGCGTTTACCGTCTTTGGCATATCCATTTCTTCCGTTGGCCCCACGCTACCCGGTTTAGCTGCCCAACTCAGTGTGACACTGGGGGGGATCAGCTTTTTAGTTGCCTCGCGGTCAATCGGGCGTGTGGTTGGTACATTTGCCGGGCGTGGTGTGGATCGCTTTCCAGGTAATCCGATCATCGCCGGCGCGCTTCTGGGTATTAGCTTGGCAATGATGCTAACCGCCGTTTTACCTGTTTTTTACCTGCTCATTCCGGTCTGGTTTTTGATGGGCTTTTCTGAGGGACTAATGGATGTAAGTGTCAATACCATGATGATTTGGGTACATAAAGAGAAAATTGGTGCATTACTCTTAGCAATGCACGCCTGCTTTGGGGTTGGGGCATTCCTAGCACCGGTCATTATTGCTCAAGTCACAGGAGATGGCATATTACCAGTTATGTCACCTTTTAATCTATTCCAGTTCCCCACACAGTTGGCAGCAGTTAGCCCGGCATATCTGGTTTTGGCGATGCTATATATCCCCGTTGTCCTGCTTGTTTTACGCCTACCAAGCCCCAAGCCACATAAAGTTGAAGCGGATGAAACTACACCTGTTCAATCTATCAATATGCGCTTGGTGCTGTTGTTGACTCTGTTCTTCACGATTTATGTCGCAGCGGAAGCCAGCATGAGCAATTGGATATTTGCCTACGCTTTGGGGCGCAACCTCACCACTCAAACCACTGGCATCTATTTAGTCTCTGTGTTTTGGGGAATGATTACAGTTGGGCGGTTGCTCGCCGTGCCCATTGCCGCACGCTTCCACCCGCGAACGATTTTACTAACCGCGCTGGTTGGAACATTTGCAAGCTTGCTTTTGATGACGATCTTCCCAAATTTGTTATGGGTTGGGGTATTTGGGATGGGGTTGTTCATGGCGGCTGTCTTCCCGACTACGATGGCATTTGCTGAGCAACGCCTGATGATTACCGGAAAGATCACCAGCACATTTTACATCGGTGCGGGGTTTGGAGCTATTATCTTCCCATGGTTGGTTGGGGTGAGCTTTGACCTAATTGGGGTAGAAATGTTGCTTGTGATTGAAGCAATTTTATTAACTGGATTGTTTGTTGTTTATCGGATGTTAACACGCCATGATGCGACTCTTTCGCCGCAAGCCTAAAAAAGTGATGCTCATCGGGCTAGATTGCGCCTCACCTGATCTTATTTTTCATCAGCTTGATCTGCCCAATATACGTCAATTGATGTCTAGCTGGGGGAAGCTAGAATCTAGTATACCGTGTATCACAGTACCCGCTTGGGCAAGCATGACCACCGGGCGCGATGCTGGTGAACTCGGCGTATATGGCTTTCGTAACCGGGCGGATTATAGTTACAACCCAATGACAGTTGTCAATGGGAGTGCAATCAAAGCTAAGCGTGTCTGGGATTATATTGGCGAGGCAGGCAAGGACTCTCTTGTGATGGCTGTTCCACAGACTTATCCCCCGCGCCCTATCCGTGGACATTTACTCAGTGGATTTCTGACACCTGGAATTAGCAGTGGATTTACTTATCCGGCGATCTTTAAGCAAGAAGTTCTTAAACTCGCACCGGCTTATCCGTTTGATGTTAAAGACTTTCGTACAGATGATAAAGCAGCGTTATTACAACGACTGTTTGACCTACGAGAGACGCAGTTCAAGGTTGCGTTCCATATGCTTAAAGCCAAACCATGGGATTTTTTTATGCATGTCGATATTGGTTTGGATCGGTTGCATCATGGTTTTTGGCGATTTCATGATCCAACACATCGCTTTCATGATCCTAATAGTCCGTTTAAAAATGCTGTGCGCGATTATTATACCCTGTTGGATGAGCAAATTGGTCAAATGGTAGAAGCCGCGCCAGATAACACCGCCGTGATGATCGTCAGCGATCATGGTGTGAAACGGATGGATGGGGGAATTTGTTTAAATGAATGGCTATGGCGGGAAGGTTGGTTACACTTAGAAGCACCTGCCCCTCAAGGAACACTCACCCGATTTGAGGATTTGCGTGTGGACTGGCGTAAAACCCGCGCCTGGGGTGCTGGTGGTTATTATGGGCGTGTGTTTCTTAACGTACAAGGACGTGAACCTTCCGGCGTTATCCCGCCGGAATCTTACGAAACTATCCGAGATGAACTTGCCACACAGTTAAAGTCAATTCCTGGTATACATGGCGATTCCATCAATACCTGTGTCATGAAACCACAAGAAATTTATCGACAAATCAACGGCGTTGCGCCAGATTTATTGGTGTATTTTGGTGATTTGCATTATCGCGCAATTGGCAGTTTAGGGCACAACGCGGTTGTCGTATCTAGCAATGATACCGGACCAGATGATGCCAACCACGATACACATGGGGTGTTTATCCTCCATGATCCTCAATCCAAAAGTGAGGGGGAAATAACCGGGATGAATTTATTACATATCATGCCCCAAATATTAAATCTGATGGGTATCGCAATTACCCCCATAACTTAGGGGTGTTGCAAGATTCCGTAATTCACATAGAATGAAAGTGTGCAAAGATACACACGCACACTCTTTTTATACAAAATCAGGAGAAATTTTGATGAAGCGTCTAACAATTGTAGTACTTGTACTTGTGGTCATGATGATGAGCATGAGTGCATCAGCGCAAGTAGACTGTCCTCCCGGCATTGAAGGGGATGACTGCGCACTTTATACTGAAGCAATGAACAACATGCTCGCGCTTGAATCCGCTAGCTTTACCTTCGTCCAATCCACATCTTTTGACATGGGCTTCATGGCAATCGATCAATCAGCTTACGGCACAGGGCAGTTAGTCCTAGATGGTGCTGGTAACATTGTTGCAGCATCAATGGAACTACCAGAAATCACGAATGGTATGGGTGGTATGTTCGGTGGTGACCCCACGACTCAAGCCGGTGCTTTCGTTTTCGTCGATGGCGTAATGTATTTTGGGTCTGGAGATTCTTTAGATACATTAGAATGGGAAAGCTTTACACCAGAAGCGACCGATCTGCAATATATGGATTTAACCCTTAGCGGTTTCATTGGGTTAGCCAGTGAAAGCACTTTAGGGATTGACCCCATGGACTTCGGTGTGACCTATAGCCGTGTTGGGGATATTACCCTGGATGATGGCAGACCCGTGACTGCATTTAGCTATGACATCCCAGAAATTTCCATTTCCGAGTTGATGGAACAAGCAATGGATAGCGGTATGGACGCTGGTGATCTATCCGCCCTTGGTTTGATGGGGATGGACGGTACAATTTCCGGCACATCAAGCCTGTATATTGATCCTTCTGTACCTGTCATGTTCATTGGTATGGATACCAATATCACCATTACATTAGACATGAGCGGGATGCTCGGCGACGCAACTGAAGGCACCGAAGGGTTAGAAGGTCTAGGCGACCTATTCGGTGGAGATATGGGTGGTGGTGTTGTCATGGAAATTCTCTTCAATGAATTCAACGCCACCTTTGATATTACAGCCCCGGCAGATGCCACCCCAATGGACTCAATGCGTGCTGATGGCATTCGTTACACCAGCGGTTTGACAAACATTATTACAACCTACTTCACCAATCTCGCAACAGAAGAATCTATGGGTGATTTTGGTAATTTTGGTGGCGATTTCGGTATGGGAGATGCATTTTATAGCGGTAATTGCACCCCAGACAGTCGTACAATCATTAGTGGGGGCAGCATCAGCTATGGTGAAACCGTAGAGGGCAATCTCAATCTTGGGGAAGCCGCTGAGTGGACATTCCAAGGTTCAACCGGGGATGTGGTCACAATTGCTATGAACAGCGAAGACCTAGATAGCTATCTGGAATTACTTGGACCGGATGGCAGCGGATTAGCCTCTGACGATGATGGACAAGGTTATCCCAATCCACGAATCGACAGCTTTGAGTTACCAGCAGATGGCACATATGTGATCGTCGCCTGTACATACTGGACTGATGAAGCAGGCAGCTATACCCTCTCTTTGGGCAATTAGCACCATTATTAAAGCAAAACGGGCAGGTCGTTGTACCTGCCCGAATGCTAGTTATCTCACATCCTCTTTACTTGTGCCCCATTTCACTTCAAAGGCAGAACGGCAAATCTCCGGTTTAGGGTTTGGGTCTAATTGGCGCACTACAAACATCTCATGGGGCTGCTTAAATCGCGCAAATATCCCCCACAGAAAACCGTATAAGCCCGCATCAACATTGGGGCTATTATGATAGACTATGTAATGATTATCTGTCACTTTTTCGACCGAATAACCCTCTTCTTCTGGAACATTCCGTATATTCATGTGATACATTGGTTTTAGCATATTTAGAACATCTGGGATTGTTTTAATCTCTGGGGGTAGAATCGTATTTTGTATTGAGCTTTTACCAAATGCAACCATGGATGAATCTGCCCCCTCACCAAGTTGTTCATAAATTTCTTTAATCACATTTAAGCAACTCTGATAGGAGCACCATTCTTGCGATTCAGCCTTATCCAAACCATGCTTAACCAACAATGGGTTAACAATATCGTCATCAAAGTTGTTCAGCATAGCCGATATAAGCTGTCCAGTCACCTGTGCCTCTGGCGAGCTAGCTTCAAATAATTTTGCAACGTACATAGTCATTTACTTTCTCAATTAGGCTTACTGATCGTTATGCGATGTCTTCTTTACTTGTGCCCCATTTTACTTCAAAGGCAGAACGGCAAATCTCCGGTTTAGGGTTTGTATCTAATTGACGCACTACAAACATCTCTTCAGGCTTCTTGAATCGTGCCGCTAACCCCCACAAAAATCCATAAATCGCTGTATCTGGGTTAGGCGTGTTATGATATACTATATAATGATTATCGGTCACTTTTTCGATTTGATACCCCTCCTCTTCCGGGATATTCTTAAGGTTTAGGTGATGGATTGCATGAAGGGCATTAAGAATATCTGGAATGCTTTGAATTTCTGGGGGCATCACCGCTGTTTCAACAACTTTTCTACCAAATGCAATAAATGCTGAATCTGCCCCTTCCCCGAGTGTGTCATTCAAGTCTTTTAGGACATTGAACCAACTTTGATGTGGATACCATTTTTCTGGGTCAATGTTATCTAAGCCGTATTTGGGTAATAGCGGCGCGATCACTTCTGATTCCAAATTTTCCGCAAACGCTGCCACAGTCTGCCCGATCACCAAAGCTTCTGGTGTACCAGCCACAAATGGTTTTGCAACATATGTCATTAGTCCACTCCCTAAATATATTTACTTAGCAGTCTTATTATCGCACTGAACTATGCAACAAACCCTTAAGGAATCATTCTATCAGCCCACCAGGTTTAAGACCAATAAAATAGCCGCTAGCATATTTGCCAGGCTTAAGATGATGACACCCAATCGCATTAAAAATGATTTTGTGCCCTTAGATCCAGGTAAGCGTGTTGGTTTAATACGTGCTGGAATTTGGGCAAAATAAGCTGAAAAATCATCTTCATTTTGTGTTGTTTGTGGCTTTTCAGTAGAAAAAAACACGTCGCCGGTTGGCTCCGGGTCTGGCATAGGAGAGACCGGTGAGCGTATCGGTTCTGGTTCGGGTTCAAAAGCGTCTTCAAATAAATCATCAAATTCATCGGTTGCTTCTTGCGGTTGGGCTTCCTCAAAATCCAGTGTTGTCCCAAACGGACCTGATGTTAAATCAAGGTCTGACGGTGGATCAATCTCAGCTTCAAAGTCACTTTCATCAAATAAAGCATCCCCAAAACTATCGAAATCATCCTCATAGTCAGTGTCAAAACCGATATCAGTAAACGCATCATCAAACGTGTTGCTATATTCGTCTGCTGGTTCTTCGGCTACAAATGCTGGCGTAGCGGATTTTTCGCCATAAGCAGGCGGGTCTACTTCTAAATCCGCCATAAAGCCACTGGTATCTGCGTCAATATCCCCCCAGTCATCACTGAAGTCAGTAAACGGACTGGCTTGCTTGGGTTGGCTAGCTGCCTTCTTTTTGAGGATTTCTAACCCGCGTTGGGCATCTTTGTTATCTGGGTTGATAATCAGCACATTTTCCAGGCAAACCATTTGATCCTCAATGGAATCAACCACGGCACTTAGCCACATCCACGCTTTTTCATTGGTCTCATCTAGTTCGGTGGCTTTGATGAGTAACGCTTGTGCTTCATCTTTTTTACCATTCTTATAAGCGCGGATTGCCTCACTCACCATCCCATCAACATTTGCCATAACACTCCCCTATTTTTACGATGGTTTTATACGCTCATCTTAGCATACAATAACAGTTTTCTTATCAAAAGGTTATAACACAAAAGAGGTAAAATGACCGCGATTTTAGTGGGGCTAATTTACACAGCAATTGCAGTGGGGCAAGTACCGGGGTTGCGGATGAACCGCGCCACAATAGCCTTAGCAGGTGCGGCTTTACTAGTTGTTGTCGGGTCAATTAGTGAACAAGCCGCCTTGCATGCCATTGATATGGGAACCATTCTTCTACTCGGCGCGATGATGGTGGTCAATGTCAATTTGCGGATGGCTGGTTTTTTTCGATTTGTTGGCAGCCACACATTACGAATCGCCCATACGCCGCGTATGTTATTAGCATTGGTGGTGGGGTCTTCTGGTGTTTTATCGGCTGTGTTTCTTAATGATCCGGTTTGTTTGATGCTTACGCCGCTGGTGGTGGATTTAACACACCGTTTGCAGCGTGATCCAATCCCCTATCTTGTTGGATTAGCCACCGCGGCTAATGTCGGCTCAGTTGCCACCATTACCGGCAACCCACAAAATCTTATTATTGGGCAAGCAAGTGGCATCTCTTACCTAACGTTTTTATTGCATCTTGCACCGGTCGCGTTAATGGGGTTAGTAGTCTGTTGGGGAGTTATTATTCTAGTATACCCAACAGAATTTAAGGGTAAGCTGCCAGAGGTTGTATTACCGCCGCCACGCCCATACACCCCGCTTCTTTCACGGGTGTTATTGATCGTAGCAGGGTTAATGATCGCATTTTTAAGCGGCGTATCGATTGTCACAGCAGCATGTGCTGCTGCCGCTATCCTGTTGGTATCGCGGTTACGCCCACGTAAGCTATTAGCGTTGGATTGGGATTTACTGGCGTTTTTTGCGGGATTGTTTGTCGTTACAGGGGCAATTGAAGCATCTGGCTTGAGTGAGAACATCTTCCACATTTTGCAGCCCCTGTTACAAGATGGGGTTGCTGTTTTCAGTCTGGTCGTTGCGACATTGAGCAACATCGTCTCTAATGTTCCGGCTGTTTTGTTATTTACCCCAATGATGTCAGATTTTGCAGAGCCACAACGTGCTTGGCTGGTTTTAGCAATGGCATCCACCCTGGCAGGAAATCTAACCCTTCTAGGCTCCGCTGCCACATTGATCGTCGCTGAAGTTGCAGATCAACGTGGCGTAAAATTAAGCTTTATGGCATATCTACGGGCGGGCATTCCAATCACCATCTTGACGCTGTTTATAGGCATTCTCTGGCTACAGCTAGTTTAGGGAATTGTGTCCATATCGCCAGATGAAACGATATGGACACCTTGATCATCACAATAACGTCATCACGGTCGTCATCGCATGGGTTACTTCCTGATGATATGGCGTACCACCAATTAGTATCAGTCGCTTGGTCAGGTGTGTTAAAGAGAAAGCCTCTGACCGCGTGCCATCTAACTGTGGTTTTGCCTTAAAATTCGCAGCATAAATTACCATAAAATCTGGTGTAAAAGAGACAGAATCTTGTACCTGCTCAAAACATGTATCATGCCAGGGTGTTTCACTAATTACCCGCACGTTTAACTGCTTACCAACTGCATCGCGAATAGTGCCATCCTGAACATATACACAGCGATGTTTGAAGTAATGTTCCATTTCCTGATAAATCCAACCAAAATAAGCTGGATCAATCGGATTATCCAAGTGCCAATTTGTCATTGCCTCTTGTATGATATAACGATCCTGTGGTGTTAATGCCACACCTGCTAGGGTGATCATATCTTTCGGTTGGGGCTGTTGTTTGGGTTGATAATGAATCTGCTCCATATTCCGCAGCCCAATACGATTCAATTGCTGGTATTTTGAAAGCAGGGTCATGAGATTTGTCCTCTTAAATTGTTTCTATTTTTCAGGTGGTGGGTGGGCGCAGTGGATTGCGCCCATCGGCTTATATCCGTTATCTAATCTCCAGCAGGGATAGGAGCTTCGTCTGTAAATTGTTCTGTTTCGGTGCTGCCCGCCATCGCTGTCGTTGAGGCTTGCCCAGCTGTGACAACCTGCTGCACTAAATCGAAGTATCCAGTTCCGACAAAGGTCTGATGCTTCACCGCGCGATAACCATCCGTACGGTTGAGTTCGAATTCTCGGTCTTGTAGCCGCGCATAAGCGGTCATGCCTTCATGGCGATAACCAAGTGCCAGCTCAAACATGCTCAAATTGAGTGCATGGAAGCCTGCCAAGGTGATGAATTGGAATTTATACCCCATGGCACCAAGCTCACGTTGGAATTTAGCGATTGTGCCAGCATCTAAATTACGGCTCCAATTAAATGAGGGTGAGCAGTTATACATCAATAGCTTACCAGGATGCTCTTTGTGGATGGCTTCCGCAAAAGTACGGGCTTCGTCCAAATCGGGGTGGCTGGTTTCCATCCAGATCATATCTGCATAAGGTGCATAAGCTAAACCACGTGCAATGCAAGCTTCCATCCCGTGCTTAACCCCAAAGAAGCCTTCACTGGTGCGTTCGCCCGTCAGGAAGCGGCGGTCGCGCTCATCAATATCACTGGTGAGCAGTGTCGCACTATCCGCATCAGTACGGGCAATAATCAGCGTAGGCACATCCAGCACATCTGTCGCTAAACGGGCTGCCACTAGCTTGTTAATAAATTCACTGGTAGGGACCAAGACCTTACCGCCCAAATGCCCACACTTCTTTGCGGATGACAGTTGATCCTCAAAATGCACGCCACCCACCCCAGCGCGGATCATGGCGAGCATCATCTCATAAGCGTTTAGGTTGCCACCAAAACCAGCTTCCGCATCCGCCACCATCGGTGCAAAATAGTTAACTTTATTTTCGCCGTTCATGTGCTGAATTTGGTCGGCACGCATCAGCGCGTTGTTAATCCGTTCCACCAACCGCGGCACAGAATCGGCTGGATACAAGCTCTGATCAGGATATGTCATAGCAGCGGTGTTACCATCCGCAGCAACCTGCCAGCCACTGATGTAAATTGCCTTTAGCCCTGCTTCCACCATCTGCACCGCTTGATTACCGGTGATAGCCCCCAAAGCGTTGACATATGGCTCGGTTTGTAATAAATCCCACAGGCGTTTGGCAGCGATCTGCGCTAATGTATATTCCACCTTAACGCTACCACGTAACCGCAGCACGTCTTCCGGTGTATATGGGCGTGTGATGCCATTCCAGCGGGGGTTATTTTTCCAATTATTTTGCATCTCTTGTGCGGTGGTCATGATTTTTCTCCATTCTGATTTTTGATTCGATTGTGTCGAATATTATTAGTTTGTTAGCGTTTTGTTTTTGTCTTACATGTCTTATATTCAGATTAAGTTAATCTACAATGTGATCAATCCTATAGTGGATTAAACCATCGTCTTATACTCAGCTTGATGACACTTCCGATAAAGTGGTTGCTTGGGCATGACGCACCATGCCCTTCAACCGATGCGTAGAGTGTGCTCTTACATATCGCGTCCGGGTCTATTGCCTGTGCGTCGGTAATAGATCGGGTAGTTAGTCAATATACTCATAGGCGGGCAGCGTCAAAAATTCGGTAAATTCATCGCTGCGGATCATCTCATCAAACAACTTCATCGCCAATTCATACTTACCGGATGTAAAGCGTTCATCCCCAACCTCCTCACGGATCGCATCCATTTCTTCTTCAAGGAATTGCCCGTAAAGAGCTTCCGTTACCTTACGTCCATCGTCCAATTGGGCTTGATGATGCAGCCATTGCCACACCTGAGACCGGCTGATTTCGGCAGTAGCAGCATCTTCCATCAAGTAATACAAGGGAACGCAACCGTTACCGCCTAGCCAGGCTTCCAAATATTGAATGCCAACCTTTAGATTCCAGCGCAACCCGTGTTCTGTAATGGTGCCTTCAGACGGTGTCAGCAAGTCTTGAGCGGTAACATGAACATCGTCACGTTGCCGATCAATCTGGTTAGGTTGTGGCATATATTCGTTAAACACCGTCATTGCAGTTTCTACTAAGCCTGGGTGTGCCACCCATGTACCATCATGCCCATCTTGAACTTCCCGCAGTTTGTCCAAACGGACTTTTTCTAAGGCTTTGGCATTGGCTTGTGGGTCGTCCTTAATAGGGATTTGTGCCGCCATTCCCCCCATCGCATGTGCGCCACGTTTATGGCAATTTTTAATCACATTCAGCGTGTAATTGTGCATAAAAGGCACAGTCATCGTGACCTGCGCACGATCCGGCAGCACATATTCCGGCTTATTGCGGAATTTCTTAATATAGCTGAAGATATAATCCCACCGTCCGCAGTTTAAGCCAGCAGAATGATCTCTCAACTCATATAGAATTTCTTCCGTTTCAAACGTCGCCAAAATCGTCTCAATCAAAACCGTTGCCTTGATCGTACCGCGTGGGATACCGAGTTCGTCTTGCGCCATGTTAAAAATATCGTTCCACAGGCGCGCTTCTAAATGGCTTTCTAGCTTGGGTAAATAAAAGTAAGGTCCGCTACCACGTTGAATCAGCTCATGGGCATTATGAAAAAAGAACAAGCCAAAGTCAAAAATACCACCAGGGATTGGCTGACCGTCCACTAAAAAGTGCTTCTCGTTTAGGTGCCAGCCACGTGGACGCACCATTAACGTCGCGATCTGGTCATTTAGTTGATAGTGTTTATCCTTTGTGGCATCATAAAATTCGATTTCACGGCGTACAGCATCCCGCAGGTTGATCTGCCCATCCACCATATTGAACCATGTGGGAGAGTTTGCGTCTTCAAAATCCGCCATAAATACCTTTGCCCCACTGTTCAGCGCGTTGATAACCATCTTGCGGTCAGTCGGTCCGGTGATCTCAGTCCGGCGGTCTTGTAAATCTGGCAGAACAGGGCGAACACGCCAGCTGTCATCGTCACGGATATGCTTGGTTTCCGGCAGAAAGTCCGGCATTTCCCCGGCATCAATGCGTTGTTGACGTTCTACACGTTTTTGCAATAATTCATTACGCCGGTGGGTAAACTGACGGGCAAGCTTGGCAATAAATTCTTGCGCTTGCGGTGTCAGAATTTGCTCAAAACCAGGGTGCATTTCACCTGTAATTTCAATTGATTGGGTCATAATTCCCGTCATAATGTCCAAAGTCCTCTCATAAGCAATACAATACTATCCCCGCTGTGCAGGCGGGCTGCTAAACCGATTCAGTTGTACAGTTTTTGGGCTAAGCTGAAATAGACGCGGCACAAGCCGCTACAAGATTGCTGTTAAATGAGGATATGCCGATTAAAAAAGTCATTTTTACCATCCTTTTTGCGATTACATCTAAAAGATTACAGCACATTGCCTGTTTCTTGCACCGCATTGTGATGGAAATCGCAAAAGAATTTTTGGACACTGTGTACTAATCTAATCGGCATTAGATTATTGAAACGTTTATGAAGTGCGATCAATTCAGCGCGAATGTATCCAAGATTGACGTGTTTATTGTGCTATGGGCGGGGTATCATCCTCATTTCCCTGCCCGGATTCAGAAATAAAAGCGTCTCGGTTAGCATCATCCACAACAATCATATTCGGTGCATCACCGCGCTGCTGCGATCCCACCAATACTTGCGCTTCTTCCATTTGCGCTTTACGTGCCAGCCACGTTCCCCCAACAGCAGCAAGCGCACCAATTAACGCCCCAGCAAACAGATAAAGCAAGTTGCTGTTGGTCACCGCAAGATACACGCCATAAAAGCTAGCCCCAGCACTTAAAATCTGCCCAATACCAAAAATCATCGCCGCTGCCCCGGTAAAGTGGAGCATCTTCCCGCCAACCGCGGCTGTACTGGTGATTGTCGCTTGCCGCGTGACAATTGAACGGAACGCCACCAACAAAACCGGCGCATATATCAACACGCAAGCTGCAGAACACATTGTGACAATTAAATTACCCATTATGACTCCTTAAGAAGTTTTTAGTTATTGGTTTCCGGTCTTAAATAACGTGAACGGGTGACAGCGGTTAGTTCCAACTGTTCCGGTGTAAAATTATGCCAAAAATCATCCGGTGAAGCGATGCGATCCGCCTGATTAAAAGCATAGTCAGCCAATAATTGGAAAAAGGCTTGTGTGCCTAAATCTTGCCGCAATTCATGTAACATCCGCACGCCTCGCAAATAGACCGCATTGATATATTCACGTGCGGATGAAAACTCATACACCGTACTGTTAACTGCCCCCTCTGGCTCATAAACATCCACCCGGAATGCCCACCACCAATCACGCAAATCAGGATAATATTCTTCCAAATACACATATTCGCTATACGTTGCCAGGGCTTCATCTAACCAGGGATGAAAAGCGGCATCGTTCCCTACACGAGCATACCACCATTGATGAGATACCTCATGTGCAGTGATCAAGGTTAAGTAAGACGTTGGCGTGCCGTCCCAGCGTGTGAACCACGCATCACCGACATACACAATACCACTAAATTCCATGCCATCCGGGAAATCCCCCTGAACCACCACTAACCGCTCATAAGGATACTGCCCGAACAAATCACTATAAACGCTCAGGCTTTGCGTGGCAACGTCTAATGCATGTTCTCCTGCAGGTTGTAGCTCTGGCGTGTTAAAGCAATAAACTTCTACCTGAACACCATGCTCATCCTCTGCCTGATGCAAAACAAACTGATCGCTCAAGCTTAGGCTAAACTCACGCGAGGCATGATGTTCATATCGCCAACTAGTTGGGCTAATTTGGGTGATTTGCCCTGGTGCAGCAACAACCAAATTAGGCGGTGGCTCCACTAAATTGAGCATCACAACCCAGTCTGCAATCTCTAAAATTTCCTGCTCACCAACCAACACTGGCGGACGTGTAACCCATTCCCCATTTTGATATGGCGCAACAGTTGGCAACCAATGCCCTAAATTCATTTGTCGGTCGGTATAGCCTAAATAACCTTTGGGAGAATACACTTCTAAACCAATTAAGGGCACTTGTATTTGAAATTCCAGCAGAATATTGGTCACACAGTTAGGCGGCAGCGGGTCCATCAAATCCACAACTAACCGCTTATTGTTCAGGGTATATAGCAGATCATCAAAATTATCCGCTACACGATTTAAGAAAAAGACATTTTGCCAGCGATTAGCTTCGATATTAAAAACTAGCTGGGTTAGTGATTCGCCGGTTGTATTGGCATACCGTATACGCTGTTGCACCCAAACCGTATGAGCCAAGTAATTAATATCCGCGACAACCGTGTGTTGCGGGTAAGGATTTTCTAGTTCTGGGCAAACTTGTGGTGCAGGCGTAGCCGTTGGTAAATTCACTGGTTGAAAAGGACGTTCGGTCGGCTGTGCTTGACGAAATGCATCATCAGTATGGGCACCAATCCCCATGATAACAATCATAAAAATTAATATGCGTAGCAGCATAAGCATCCTAGTGGGTTCTAACAACCAGCTTTTATGATACAACAAAACCGTAACAAATTTCACGATCTTGTGTTATTCTTAAAAACTCATGAATGATGGTGAGGATTTAAAATGACTCATTCAACGAATACGACAATTCTACGCCAAACACAACATATTATTACAGGCATTATCCACTTATCCCGCTGGAAAGAGCATCTTCCCCTAACGGTGTTAACCCTCTTAGGTGGGTTGATCGCATCAAGTGTACATCCAGATGTCAAAATGGATTGGCGGCTACTCGCAATCACGGCGGCAAATTTCCTAACAGTGACGTTTGCTTTTATGATTAATGATATTGAGGACGCAGCCGACGACGCAGCGAACCCAGTCAGCGCACGCCGCAACCCAGTCACCAATGGTACAATCGACGTATATACTGCGTGGATTGCTTGCGGGTTTGTCGTTGCCGCAGCAATCGGTTTATTTACACTTGGCGGAACAATCGTTTTGGGAATTGGTGCGTTTAATCTATTGCTCTCTTTCTTATATTCTTGGAAGCCTATACGGTTCAAATCATCTAGCTTTGGCTTGGATATTATCTCTCACACATTAATGCTCGGTGGCTTATTACCACTAGCAGGATATTTCATTTATAGCAATGAAGCACACCCAGCCATTATTTTGATGGCAGCCGCCGCCACACTTGGCTCTACCTATGGGCAGCTTTATAACCAAGTACGGGATTATGAAGCAGATAAAAAGGCGGGGATTGTTAATGTGGCAATTCGCCTAGGCGAACGTCCCACCTGGATTTTGGCATACAGTGCCATTGCCTTAACGATTATTTTAGGGCTGGCAGCTCTGCTACAAATGACGTTCCCCACTTGGTTAATTCTCATTTCATTAGGCAGCATTGTTATTGGTTTTACAGGGGCATACCTGTTTAATGGCAAAGATGCCAGCGGTAAAGACGCACTAGACCTAACCGGGCGGTTACAACCTGGCGTATGGTTCGCGTTAATTGTCACCGTGCTTGCCTGGGTTGTTTGGGTGATGTTTTAGGCATCATTTTGTTAACAAATGGGGCGCGGGGATACCCCCTTGATCGCCCCAGGAGTAAGATGAAATCACGCTGCCAGGGATTTATTCCTTAGGCAACCCGATTATTCTTCAAAGAGCATTATCCTGCGGGGATATAGCGATGACAGATGCTTTCAGTTGTCCACACCCCGCATCAATATCGATCCCACGCCGTACCCGAACAGACATACTAACACCATATGATTCAAGAATCTGCTGGAAGCGTTCAGCAGCTTGTAAGTTTGATGGTGCCCCTAAATAGCCTTTAGTTGGGTTAAGCGGAATCGCATTCACATGACACAACATGCCACTTAATAGTTTTCCTAAGGCATGTGCTTGAGCTTCTGTATCGGTTTTACCATGGATCAATGCCCATTCAAAGGTAATACGCCGTCCAGTTTTACCGATATATTCGCGGCAAGCTTGCATCAACGCTGCCAAATTCCAACGTTTATTAACAGGTAATAGCGCGCTGCGTTCTTCATCAGTTGCAGCATGCAGGCTGATGGCAAGCCGTACTTGTAACCCTTCATCCGCAAACCGGCGAATTTGTGGAACCAGCCCCACCGTGCTGACAGTAATATGCCTTGCACCAATGCCAAGATCATCCATCAACCGCCGAATGGCTGTTAGTGAGGCATCATAATTATGAAACGGCTCGCCCATACCCATCAGCACCACATTAGAAAGCCGCTCCCCTTCTGCTTGTAGCAACTGAGCAAAGTAAACGGCTTGTTCAAAAATTTCTGTCGCACTTAAGTTACGCCCAAAGCCCATCTGCCCTGTTGCACAAAACACGCAACCCATCGCACAGCCAGCTTGAGTAGAAATACAGGCAGTCCGGCGGTCATCGTCATACAACATCAAAACCGATTCAATTAACTGCCCATCTGGCAAGCGATACAACCGCTTAACTGTGCCATCTCGACTTACTTGTTCAGTTGCCAAAGAAAGCGTGCCTAGTGTCGCTTCTGCTTTAAGCCGTTCACGCAAAGAAGCAGGGATATTCTGCATCATATCCATAGAAGAAACACGCTTATCATAAAGCCACGCCCACACTTGTTTGGCGCGGAAAGGCGGCTCTCCCCATGTTGTTAGCAGCTCAGTTAATTCGTCTTTGCTCAGCGCGTATAGATTAATCATGTAGCTTTTTATTGAACCTCTTAAATATTATGCATCTCGAATAAAGCGGATATATCCTACAATTACAATCGCCAAGCTGATGATCGCCACGGCTAACGCCAACACAACATTGGAATTACTACCAGCATCAGCTTGAGTTGGGAGCGGTGTGGGGCTTGGTTCTGGTGTGTATGTTGGAAACACAAACCCAGCGGGTAATGGGGTGATGGTTGGTGTGCCGGGGCGCGGTGTTAGGGTTGGGGTAAGGCTTGGTAGCGGAGTCGCGCTCAGAACACCTGTGACGGTAGGGGTTGGGGTGTTGGTTGGAGTGTTGGTAGGTATGTCTGTTGCGGTAGGTGGAAAAGGCGTGACTGTATTTGTGGCTGTGGGTAAATCTGTTGCACCAGCATAAAGTGAGAGATTTGCGTCATCCATAGCGACTTGCCGGAAGATATAATTCTCCCAGGATGGCAACAAACCTTCAAATGGCAAGCCGGTAACCTCCTGATAGCGTGTAGCAAAATCTCCACCACGTGCTAGCTCAAAAACAGCATCTACCCCAGCCAACCTTGCAATATAAACTACCATACTATAGCTTTGTGCGTCCCATAAAATACGGTTGGTTTCGTCTGGCGTTTGCATTTCATTCAGCGTATAAAGCCGACCAGTTCGGGCAGCCTCTTTCAACAGTTCAACTAACCCACGTTTGTCTGTTGGGGCATAGAAATATGTTAAGCCATTGATAAACCATGCCGGCAAGTTCACCCCATCATAAAACATCGTAACCAAATATGAAGTGAGTTCTGCTATAACCCGTTCCGTCTCCATTTGAGAAGCATGAAACGGAGAATATCCCAATTCCGCTATCATGCCCTCGATAACATCCCCCCGGCAAGGAACGCTGCCTCCAGGATAAGTTAAATCCCCGTTACAAGGGTTAATCGGGTATGATTCATTAGTCAACAATAAGCTGAACTGAAGGCTGCGTCCGGTATTGCTTTGCAACAACGTATAAATAGGCTGTAGTGCATCATGTACTTGCTCCGGGTTGATTGTATTTTCTGGCAGCAGCAAATTAAGCCAATTATGACGAGATTCCACCCAGTTATATCGTGAATCACGAAACGCCAGTACCCCGGGGATATTGGCAATTTCTTGCTGGGATGTCACAACTGTCCATGTATAGCGAATAACAGCTTGAAACGGGGGAGGATCGTTTGGGGGAGCGTTCCAGATATATTGTATTTCAGTAAATGGTGCATCAAAAACCACCGCCCCACGAAGTATCTCAAACGGGATAACGCGCGGCTCCGTTTCGCCATCAACGCTGAGCGTTAGGGTTATATCCTGAATTTGCGTTAGTGGACGGTCTATAACCAGCTTGAAATAAATCCCGGTCGGGAAAAGCACAGCGTCCTGCCAATCAAAAATAAAGTCTGGCACATCTGGGCGCGGGGTTGGGGTGATGGTGGCAGTTGGGCGACGTGTCGGTGTAGCCGTAAAAGGCAGCGGCGTTGGGGTTGCCGTTGTAAAAAAGGGCGGCGTGCCTTCTGGCGTTTGAGTCGGTGTGAGTGTCTGTGCTTGATGTGGCACAACAACCAATGTTATAAACACAATGAGTAAAATCGAACGCATCATATCAGCCTATCAATAATACAACAATTAATAACTGGGCAAAGTTATAGACAAAATGAGCGATAATGGCGGCAGTGGTACTTTGCTCTTGCCGCACCCAGCCTAACCCATAGGATACAAAAAATAACAAGACAATGCCCGGTGTTAGCAAAATTTGGGTATGTAACAGCACAAAGAATAAACTGGTCAACCAATTACCAAATACTGGTTGTAGCGCACCACGAAACAAAATTTCTTCTCCTATAGCAGCGGACGCGGCAAGGAGAATTGCCATTGGTATGGTAGTGACAGATAAAACTAAGTTATCGTTAGCGGCATTCAGCTCGTCTAATACTGGGAAAATCGCTGTTAAGATGTTGATCAGCACGCCGTAGACAATTGCAATACCAAAAAAACCAAAGCCAACAAATAATCCATAACGCACATCATCCGGCGTGGGATAACGCAGTCCTAACCGATGTAGTGATTCAAATAAGTCACGCCGAATAGCATACCCAACGCCCAAAAATGCGGCAGCTGTCCTTAAAAAAAGCTCAAACAATAAATCAGTAGCACGGATTCCAAACTCAGCATAACTTTCTGCCAGCCCATCCACGCCACCAATGGCGACAAATTGCGCAATTTGCGCCGTTAAAACCAATAAAGACAGCACTACCGCCGTAATATGTACCAGTGATTGCGGATCAAATGTGCGGATACGCTGATGAAGTGCTTGACGAGTATCATGGCTGACCACCACTGCGTATGACGCAACCCCACAGATCACCGCGGTACCCACACCGAAAAGAATTTCCCATGTGCTGATGTTTGGAATGTTTTCTTGTGCTAGATTTGGGTCGTTGGCTGCTGCTGCCGAAAGCACCACAAACACACCACACAACCCTGTTAAGCTCACCCCGCCAAACAATAACAACTTGACGGTTTGTTTTTGCTTTTCGTAATCAGGATCAAAATCATGATTTTTGGTTAAACTCTTTAAATGCACCATATTAGCGGCGTAAATCGTAAAACCAATATAACCGATGACCAACATCAATGTGATAAACATACAGCTTTTCCCCTTGATGACAGAGCTAAAAACCCTGTACACTGAAAGTTAAACTGATGTTTAAGCATATCATTATTCGGAGTCAATTTGAACGACTTTCATAAAGCCTTACCGGAAGTTGATCCTGAGGATATTATCAGTACAGAGTTGATTGAGCAACCGCTTTCGAGTAATCCGAATAGTGCTGCTCGTCGCCTTGCACTACAAATACTCTATGAGATCGATATCACCAAGCATGCCGTTGGTGATGTCATTGATTCGCAATCACCTTACGCTGATCTTAATGAGCGTAGTATTCAGTTCATGCGGGAGCTGGTGCTTGGTGTTATGCGCTATTGCCCTGCTTTAGATGCGATTATCTCACATTTTGCGCCAGAATTCCCGTTAAAAGATGTCGCTATTGTGGATCGTAACGTGTTACGGATCGCCGTTTATGAGATTGCCATCTATCAGCAAACGCCGTTGCGTGTTGCCATTGATGAAGCGGTAGAACTCGCTAAACTTTTTGGGGCAGAAGGCTCAGCACGTTTTGTAAACGGGGTATTAGGTGCAGTGGTCAGTGATGAAGAAACGCTCACAACATTGCTAGAAAAACACAAGGCAAATGATGCATGAATATCTTAGGGTTGGGTTTTTGGGAACTTGTATTAATCGTCATCATTATGTTGGTGGTTGCCGGTCCACAGCGGATGCTGCAATGGGCGTATCATGCAGGCAAGTTACTGGCTAAAGCCCGCGATATGTGGTCAAAATTAATGCTCAGTGTTCAGCGTGAGCTTGATGAGGCGGGCTTAGATGTTGAATTACCCAAAGATTTAAACCGTACCCAAATTGAAAAATTTACCCGTAACGTGATGAAACCACTGCAAGAACCCATCCAACAAGGGATGCGTGCCTATCAGCAAGAGGTAAAAAAGTTAGAGTCTGAAGTGAAGGGGCAAGTCAAGCAACTTGAAACAGAAGCGACTCAGCCAGATAGAACGCCGCCACAAGTTGATGCCTCCTCCAAACCTCAACCTCAAAAACCAAATTCAAGTTTTGGCACATGGTCTGGACGTTCTGGACATAAGGAGTGACTCCATTGATTGATCCTACTGCACCAGATGGTCATCAACTCCGCATGGGCTTTTTTGACCACTTAGAAGAACTACGGCAACGGTTATATCGTGTGGTTCTTGCGTTGATTATTGGCGTGGTCGTCGGCGCATTTTTGACTGATCCCTTATTACAATATTTGATAGAACCATACGCTGATCGCTTGTTGGCAACATCCCCCACAGAGCCAATTGTAGCGTTTTTCCGGGTGGCGTTGTTGGTGGGTGGGGTGATCTCCACACCGGTGATAATCTATCAAATTCTGATGTTTGTGTTACCAGGTTTGACCAAAAAAGAGCGGCGCATATTTCTGTATGCGTTACCCGCCGTGATGGGACTTTTCCTGACAGGGGTGGCATTTGCCTGGTTCATTGTCGTTCCTGCGGCAATCCCATTTTTAGAAGGCTTCATGAGCGACACCTTCAACGCCATGTGGACGGCGGATCGCTACTTGGGCTTTATCACATCGCTCCTGTTCTGGTTGGGCGTGTCGTTTGAGTTACCCCTGGTGTTGTTTCTACTTTCCATTCTGGGGATTGTGAGTCCACGTATGCTGCTGAAACAGTGGCGCGTGGCGGTGGTGCTTTCCGCTGTGGCGGCAGCATTCATCACACCGACAGTTGACCCGTTCAACATGCTGATTGTGATGGCTCCCCTTGTCGGGCTGTATATCATCAGCATTGTGCTGTCCGTCTTTGGCATTCGGATCAACCGCCGCGCTCGATCATGATTCATCATCAAACGGTGACTCGTTCTTTAACAATGCATTATTCCCCGCTAAACAGCCACCTCCTACAATCAAAAAAGGCGAGTTCAACACTCGCCGTGATAGCATATAATTAGCTGTTAGTGATTGGTTATTCGTCGCGTTTGATGCTGATACGCGGTGAATCAGCGGTGACTTCCTCACGAGATTTTACCTTTGGCAATTCCGCTGGCGTTGCGGTAGGGTAAGTTTCCTCTTTGGGTTGATTTTGCCGATTATTCACCTCACTGATGCCGTTGCGCACCACATTGAGGTTTTTAATCAAGCTTTGTTCTAATTGCCCCAGCACATGGATGACATACGCATCCGCTTCTGATTTAATTCGTTCAGCTTTTTGACGTGCTTCTTCAATGATATTGGCAGCGAGGTTTTGGGCAGCTTGCACGTTTACATCTTCTTCTAGCATTTTTTGCGCTTCGCTGCGCTTTTGTTGTAAGATGCGAGCAGCCTCTTCATTTGCCTGTGCAAGCACACGATCTCGTTGTGCGAGGATGCGGTTCGCTTTTTCGATCTCCTCCGGTATCGAAATACGCATCTGGTCAATAATTTCCAGTGCGCGCTCCTCATCAATCATGGTGAACTTGCTGAACGGCATATGCCGCCCTTCATCAATCAGGTCTTCTAAGCGATCTACCAGATGTTGAATATCCATAACCAATCATCCCCTACACTTGTTTAACGTAGCTCGTATTGCTGTCCTTTAGCTCGTTGAATCGCTGCTTTAACGCTTCGGCTACAAAATCTGGCACACCCCATGTGACATCCCCACCGAGTTCTGCCACTTCACGGATTGTGCTAGAACTAATATGCACATTGCGCTCATCTGTCATAATCGAGACTGTTTCAATATCCGGCGCGAGCTTTCGATTCGCCAAGCCCATGCGGAACTCAAACTCAAAATCTGAAAACACCCGCAGCCCACGAATGATTGCCATGCCACCGACAGACTTCACAAAATTAACGGTTAACCCACTATATTTCGCTACTGTAATATTATCATAGTTTTCAAACGCACGCTCTGCAAGTGCAATTCGCTGTTCGAGTGGAAACAGGACTTTTTTCCCTTTAGGTGAATCATAAATTGCAACAATCACCTGGTCAAATATCCGTGCAGCACGCTGCGCAATGTCAATATGCCCATTATGGATTGGGTCTAGCGATGCCGGATAAACTGCGATGCGCGGTGTCATTGGTTTTCTCCAGACTGTTTTTACTCAAAAATTTTGGTAATTGTACGTTGTTTCAGGAAAATACGCTACTAATTTGGGATAAATGTCTCAAAAGAAAAGAGCCAAATCTCCTGCGTGGGGATACCCCCCACACAAGAGATTAATCCCCACAAAGTTTTGACGATCATGATTTTGGCTGCTTTCGTTGTTCTTTTTCTAGGAGTTTACTAAGCTTGATCTTAGGCAATGGTTTTTTAGGATCACGCGGGGGTAGTGGTTGCTTGGGTGGCGTAATAACCGCTGGCGTATCGTCCATAAATGCAAGTGAGGACTCATCAGCAATTTGATCATCCTGTTGGGGGATAAGTTTGCCAGCAGCAAGTGCCCGTTGGCGCATCACTTCAATAATTGAACCATCTTGTTCCATGGTGTAGTACAAGGCATTCCAATAAATACGCTTGCCAACTTTTTCAGCCGTTTCACGTACTTGCATATCTGTATCGTTATAGAAAGCCTCAGCTAAATACGGTAACGCAGCCGGATTTTGGCTACCAATAATGTCAAAAATTGCCTGTTGACGCGCTTTAGGGTCTGGTGATGTTTTCAAAATTTTGAGTTGCAAACTAATATCGCGATTAGTTGGCGGCACTGGCATATCACGGTTCGCCAGCGCATTATATAATGGGCGATCATTCACATGAATATTCCGGGCACTCATCGCCGTTGACGCACCTGCTAATACGCCGCTTGTCCCCATCATCATCCCGCCGATCGCAGCCGCAGCAGCCACACTACCCAACCCATTATTGGGCTTGTTGCCTTTGTTCAAATTTACTTCCATCATACGGATGATGTCTGCCTCTTTAGCCGTCATCATCGCTTCAATTTCACGGTCAATCTTAAAATGCTGACACAAACCATCTAATGTGGTGTAATGCCGGCTAATGGCTAGCCGCAAGCGTTGCTCGGCTTCACTGATGGCTCGCTTTACTTGCCTATCGGTTTCATCCACATAAAACAAAGCAAGCTGGTCAAGCAGCAACGTTTCTTCTAACATGCCAATTGTCCAGGCAGCTCTTAGGCGGGTTTCGGGGTTATTTGTACGAAGTCCGTTGAGCAAATCATCTGGTCGCATTTTTATTGTCCATAAAATAAGTTACGTTATGTTCATTATACAAGAGTTCATATAACACAAGCGTAATTCCGCCACAATGTATGATATTTCTAACGTTTCCTGGTATTTTCTGACTGGAATTTCATAAATTTAGCAAATTAATCAAATTGTCGTTTGAAAACAAGGTATTTGTGATATAATCTAAGCAACAATTGAACCTTCGGGGCAGGGTGAAATTCCCGACCGGCGGTAGGTTGTGATGTATCACAACAAGCCCGCGACCCGTTTCAGTGTTTTTTTAAACACTGAGTCATGAAACAGCTTTTAAGAGGCACCCAAAGCCTTCTGTTTTCATGCCGGTGGATCTGGTCAAAAGCCAGAGCCGACAGTTATAGTCTGGATGGGAGAAGGTAAAACAGACCCAACGCACCTATAAGCGCAGGCGTTTTGGTTTGTTTATGTTGCGAGAATGCTATTTTTACAAGAATAGGCATTCACGCTTGTTTGCTTTACCCCTGCCCCGAAATAATAAGCGGGGTATTTTTATGCAACAAACACTTGAAATCTCAAAACAAAATAGCGTACAACAGCGTATAGCCAAGTACAATCGCTTATTGTGGCGTTTAGGGCGAGGACGACCTATATCCTTTAGTTTGGTGCTTATATTATGGTATTGGGTAGCGCACAGCGGTAAAGTAAAATCCTTCTTACTCCCCACGCCCGAAGCCGTTTTTGAAACATTTCATCGTGTTTTAACTGATGGAGACAATGTATTTGATAGCACATTGTGGTATCATACAAGCGCAACACTTGGTAGAGTTTTACCAGGACTAGCAATTGGTTTAACTATCGGTATTAGCCTCGGTTATATCATTGCCAAAAGTCCCTTGCTAGAAACGCTACTCTCCCCCATTGTCGTCGCGTTTCAGTCGATGCCCATCGTCGCTTATGCACCGGTGCTAGTTATCTGGTTCGGTACAGGTTCACAAAGCAAAATTCTCACCTGTGTGTTGATCGTCTTTTTCCCAATGTTGATGAATACCATTGTTGGAATACGCAGCGTACCACAAAACTTACGTGACCTGATGAAGATGTATCGGGCGAGTCGCTGGCAAATGTTCAGAAAATTAGAAGTGCCAGCCGCCCTGCCAATTTTGCTTACAGGGATGAAAACCAGTGCGACGTTGTCTGTCATTGGTGCTGTCGTAGGAGAGTTCATCGTAGCAAACGAGGGATTAGGGGTGCTCATCACTGAAGCACGCGGAAGTTACAACACGCCACTCGTGTTTGTCTCGGCTATCAGCATGTCTGCATTGGCAAGCACTCTCTATAGCATTGTGGCATTTATCGAACGACGTTTTATGCGGCGTTAAAGGATTGTTTGGACAACAGTTGGATAATTATCCACCTGTATAATTTTATATCTACAGACAAGGAGTTAATATGTTAAAACGCTTTCTGTTCACTTTGCTCTTCATTTTGATGATCGCCCCGGCATACGCACAAGAAAATGATGACCTAGAAACCATCGATTTCTTCCTGACATTTGTCCCTAATATCCAATTTTCACCATTGTATGTCACCAATGAGCTTTATATGGGAGATTACGGTTATCAGTTGAAAATTCAACATGGAACCGAAAGTGTCGGTGTGGATTTGATTGCAACAGGTGAACTACCTTTTGGCATGATTGGGGGGGAACAAGTCTTATTAGCACGGGCTGGTGGTCGTCCTGTCGTGTTTATTTATGAGTGGTTCCAAAAATATCCGGTTGGTGTTGTCGTGCCGGATACCGTGACATTTGACCTAGAGAACGTCAAAATCGGTATCCCAGGGCGATCTGGAGCATCTTATACAGGTTTTATCGCCCTGCTTAATGCACTGGGCTTACGTGAACGGGATGTCACCTTGGAGCCAATTGGCTTTAACGCACCGGATGTTGTTTGTTTAGGTGGTGTGGATGTATCCGTCATTTATGTCAATAACGAACCCTTGCAAATCCAACAACGTGCAGATGCAGGCAACTGCGGCGATATCAGCAGCGTGAGCGTGGTTTATGTGGCGGATTATGTGGATATGGTATCCAATGGTATTGTAACAAACGAAGCCTTGATTGAATCCAACCCGGAACTTGTGCAAGCTATGGTTTCAGCATATGATGCAGGGCTAGCACACGTCATCAATAACCCGGCAGATGCCTACCTCATTAGCTTGGAGTATGTAGACACACTGCCCATTACAGATGAATTCCGCGCTGCATTAGAAGCCGCCGCAGAAGCTCAAAATGCATTCCTGGCAACCAACCCCGACCGTGAAGCCATCGCACAGAGTCGCGCAGATTTATTAGAAGCCCTACGAGCTGAATTTGAGCCGGAAACACTCATTCAATTTGAGGTGTTGCTGGCAACCATCGAATTATGGGATGCTGATCAACTTGGCTATACTGATCCAGCATCATGGGAAGCAACGTTAGCTGTGTTAGAAGAAATGGGAACCTTGGTAGGCGATGTCGGTGATCTGTCTGCTGCATACACTAATGATTTCTTACCGAAACATGATGAGGAAGAATAATAACTCGATGGGGGCAAATTGCCCCCATGATTACAAAAACATTGTAACACCCCCCATAAATAAATTAGGGGTTTTTGTTACACGCTTGTGGCAACCCACTACGTAAGGAGAACCCATGTCCATCAATTTGACAACCCATAATTTAGTTGTTGAATTCGGCGCACTGCGTGCTTTAGGTCCGGTAAGTATACAAATTCAAGCCGGGCAATTTGTGGCAATTGTAGGACCAAGTGGATGCGGCAAAAGCACATTGATCCGCGTACTAGCAGGATTACAAGCCGCGTCTTTTGGAGAAGCACGGCTTGGAGAGCAAATAATCCGGCAACCATCCATGCGCGTAGGGATGATGTTTCAATCCGCCAATTTAATGCCCTGGCGCACTGTGATGGATAACATTGCCCTTCCATTAGAATTAGCTGGGATATCGTCTATAGAAAGACAAGCTGCTGTCTATGATTTGTTACCGCTACTCAATTTAGAGGATTTTGCCAAAGCTTATCCAGACGAACTTTCCGGCGGGATGGCGCAACGGGTTGCATTAGGGCGTGTTCTCATTCAAAAGCCAGATGTCTTATTGCTGGATGAACCATTTGGGGCGTTAGATGCCATGACCCGTGAGCAAATTAGCCTGGATTTACTTGCAATGTGGGCAAGAGATCGCCAAACAGCTGTCATGGTCACGCATGATATTCATGAAGCTGTGTTGCTTTCGGATCGTGTGTTGGTGATGAGTCCACGTCCAGGGCAAATTGTAGAAGATATAGCCGTTGATTTACCCCGTCCGCGCCACATAGAGCAAACATATGACACAGAATTTGCCTACCTTGCACAAACAATTCGCAAAGCCATTAGATTATAGCCACGGTGGCGTATCGTATTATATCGAGTCGTTATATGCCAGGACTCCACCTAATGATTTGGCAGCACGTACCCCGCGCCGAATCGCTTGGGCAACAGTCTCTGCCGCATATGCACCAATAACATTGACATTTGCATCTATCTCGCCAGTTGCCAGCGCGAAGATCGTATCACCATCGTATAACGTATGTGCTGGGCGAATCGCCTGTGCTAGCCCGTCTTGTGCCATTTGGGCAACTTTATTGATATGTTCTTTGCTCAGTTTGGCATTGGTGGCAACCACGCCGATCACAGTATTACCAAAAGGCATATGCGCCATTGCCTTCATCGCTTGTAACGTTGGCATAAATTCCTGTGGGTTTTCCGGGTGGCGCAAACCGGCAAGGATTTGTCCTTGCTCATCCAACACATCCCCCACCGCATTAACGGCGATCAAAGCCGCAACAATCAAACCATCGCCTAAATCAACACTAGCTGAACCGATTCCGCCTTTGGTGGCAAGCGCGTTCCCCATCATGCTGCCCACACGACACCCCGTCCCCGCGCCAACACTACCTTCTATAACTGGTGCAGATGATGCAGCTTGTGCCGCAGCATACCCCATCGCTGCATCGGGTCGAATATCAGAACGCCCAATCAATAAATCCATCAAGATAGCAGCGGGGACAATCGGCACAACCAGATTTTCCGCCACCGGAAAGCCGAGGCGATTTTCTTCACAAAAGCGCATCACCCCATCCGCTGCCGCCAAGCCATAGGCACTACCCCCAGCCAACACAACAGCATCAACACGTTCCACCAAATGCATCGGACGTAACAAATCTGTCTCGCGCGTGCCCGGCGCGCCACCACGTTGATCCACCCCGCCAATCGTCCCTGGCGGGCATAAAATCACTGTACACCCCGTAACTGCTTCTTCATCTGTAACATGCCCAACACGAATCCCCGGCACATCAGTCAACGTCATCGTTCCAATCCTCATCATAAATAATCGTCTCATCACCGGGCTGAAGTCTATCTGACTCATCAAACAAGATTGATTCAGCTCGGTCATAATCTGCGGGATTGACTAAAACACGAACTTCCCCCCATGAGCCAAATGTAATACCAAGTGCTTGCATTCCTGCCATATGGTCCAAAATTGCCATGATGCCTTCATGTTTTAGCCGCCCCATAACCACATGCGCCTCACTAATATCATGGGTGATATAAACAATGCGCCACTCGTTATTGGGTTGATCAGTTTTTTGAATTTTTGGCATGATTTTCCTCAAATAAAAAGATAAGCCGGAGTATCTCCAGCTTATCGCTTCCACCAATTTTTAAACTGCTGCCAGCGATATTGTAAATAAGGTAAGGCGACCACAACCGCAATAAAGAGCATCCCCTGCTGCATATCATCCCCCGGCTGGGGTATTTGATCTGGGTCATTTTGTTCAATTGACCAAAACAGGAAAAAATACGCCCCACCAAGCAACCCCATAAGCATTGACGGGTAAATCGCCTTAGTTGGTTTCCCTTTAACCGAACGCAACATGCCCGCCATAATGAGCGGCAACACAAAAATGCCTACATTCATTGGCAACACAGCAAAGTCTGTTGGTTCTAAAATTGCACTCGGATTAAAATATCCACCATCGTTGACCACATCAATCAACAGCTTAGAGGCGACGGTTAAGCCAATCACCGTAAAATTCAGCATAGACGCAAATAGTTGCTTATCAGGGATGAGCATCGTGTTGATCAAGCCGAGGAAGAAAATAAGATACAACAGAATATCAAACAATAACGCCTGGTCTTTTCTGGGGGCTAAGGCATCCAGAATATCCTGAACATTAATATCCGGGCTGGATTGTGCAGCAACCGGCATGACAAAAACAAACGCCATCGCCAAAATGATGATCAACCATTTTTTACCCACAATAAACTCCTTCAATAAAATTGATTTATCAACACTATAGCGTATTTTACACGCTTATGCATTGAGAATTTTAGCTAAATCCAACCCAGGGGTATAATGCACAGCATGAATACCTAAAGCCGCTGCACCTTGCACATTTTCCAAGCGGTCATCAATGAAAATGGCCTCCTGCGGCGGGCACTGAAGTTGATTTAACACCGTCTGATACGCTGCTGGATGAGGCTTCATCACACCAATTTGGGCAGAAATCACCAATGGATCAAATAGGTCATCAATTTGCAAGCGGCGGAGTTTATCCATCAACTCTAGGGTATCGTTACTTAACAATGCCACAGCGCGCCCTGCCCGTCGTAAATCATGAATCAGATGGATCAAACCTTGATCCAAGGCATCCCCACTATAAAAATCATGTGGCAGTGTACCTAAATCCGTTAATTTAAGCTGACGTGCTACGTCTGCCCAATATGCCTGTAGGGAGATAAGTCCGGTTTGTGCCTTGACCCATGAATCTCGATTATGCACAATTTTTTCTACACTGCCACGTGGCAACCCCAAACGATCATCCCAATCAAAACGTGGTGTGTAATCAATTGTTTTCATCAAAACACCACCAAAATCAAAAATTACAGCATATTGCATGATATAATCCTCATAGAATCATCCAAATTACTTCGTTAAAGAACACACAAATGAGTTGGGTTTAGCATGATGATGACAATTAATGTTAGCGCAATTTTACGGGATATAAAACAAGCGATCTTAGCATTACCGCCGGTTGTGATTACCGTGCAATGGTGGCGCAAATTGCCAAGTGCCAGTCGTGCCCTCCCATGGCATTTATGGACGGCAATTATGAATTATAAAAATTATGGCATGCGCCAAGCAGCAGCACTTTCTTATTACGCACTGTTTTCAGTTTTTCCTTTAACACTGTTACTTGCCGTCAGTATCAGTAAAATCTTAGGTCCAACCGTGGCACAAGAGCAAATTTATCAAGGGCTGATCCTTTTTTTACCAGAAGAAACACAGACCATCAGTTTGTTTCAAGATAGTTTACAACAAGCGGTACGTCAGGGAACTAGTTTCGGAATCGTCGCGTTGATCGGTTTAGTGTGGTCCGCATTGGGGTTGTTTTCTAATCTAACATCATCATTAGATCAAATCTTCCAGGTACCTACCAGCCGCAGTATGTGGAAACAACGCGCTTTGGCATTTATGATGACCGTTGCATTGATTATCTTGATCGGCTTGTCGTTTATCACATCTGGGTTATTGCGATTAGTTGATGCCTTTTTACTCTCAAATCCCAGCGTCTGGATTCGGATTGGTACGTTCTTTTTGCCTTTTGGGTTGAATATGGTTATTTTTGTAATGCTGTTTCGCTTTGTGCCATCACGCCATGTTAATTGGGATGCAATATGGCCCGCTGCCATTTTAGGGTCTATTGCTTTAGAAGCCGCCAAAACACTTTTTGCGTGGTATCTTAGCAATTTAGCAGATTATCAATTCGTCTATGGGAGTATCGCCACGGTCATTATTTTGATGTTGTGGGCGTTCTTGACTGCCAGTATTTTTTTAATCAGTGCGGAAATTTGCTCTCAACTAAATTTGTGGATGATTGACCAAAGCGAAAAAGAGAACACTGTTTCAGTCTTTGTTGATCCTGATTTAGCGCGTTTGCCTGCTGAAATACCACCACCGATGTAAAGCATCACCAAGCAGCAAACTGAATACAGGGTTACCCTAACATTACTTTATCGCTATGACAAACAACTCCTTTAAAACATCTCGGTTATTCATTCTCATTGGGTTAACTTTACTGGCTGCGCTGCCCATTTTGACCTATCCACTAGGGCGTGACCAGGGTGAATTCGCAACGATTGGGCAAGGGATTTTGGATGGTCGTATCCCTTATAGCGACTTATGGAACCCCAAGCCCCCCGCTGTATTTTATGTATATGCGAGTTTTATCCGCCTGTTCGGTGTGTCGTCTGTCACCATTCGGCTCATTGATCTCACTTTATTCACAATACTCGCATTATTGATATATTGGGTCATGGCACGCCTTAAAGGGGTAAGAACTGCATATATCGCGGTGGTGATGTTCGCCTATACTTACTTCCGTGAATCGTTCTGGACACTTTCACAAAATGACGGTATCGCAATTCTCCCCATGATGGCGGCAGTTTTCACAGCCTTTAAAGCCTATCAAGCTGGATGGCAATGGGCATTGCTAAGCGGCATGATGAGCGCGGTTGTGCTATGGTTCAAATATCCGTTTATATACTTTGTCATCGCGTTGATATTAGGTTATGTCTATTTGACTTGGGGAGATTGGCGGAAGATATGGCATGATGCTTTAGCCTTCGCCCTGGGCGGCGTATTAGTCGGTGGCGGGGGTATCATCTATTT
>RFHA01000376.1 GCA_003696565.1 Chloroflexota bacterium | reverse complement strand
GCCGCCGTAAATCTGCTTGTATCCACATCGTATACAGATCAAACCATCCCCAATAGGTCGAACCGATCAAACCGCCTCTTAGCTTATCTTGGCTATCTCTCATAAAGACCGAGAGTCGTCGTGCTTCTATTGGCATACCTTGACGGGCGTTATATTCATTTAAACCATGATGTAATGCTTGTAAATGTGCCATGGGCGCATTTATGGTAACCGGATAATATTGAATATGAGCATCTAACCCGCATTTGGCAAGGTAATAATATGTGTGCCCAGGGGGGCGATCTTCCAAAGTGCCGATAACGTCATAGCCCTGTTGTTGATAAAACGGAAACGCTTGAAAACTTGTGGTTGTTAGGTAAGCATTATGGATGCCGCGCGCACGGGCAGCCGCTTCGATGGTTTGTAATAACCGTGCGCCATGCCCATTGTAACGTAGCCCTTCTGTGACCCATAACATTTCAATATGCAGCCAATCCCAACCGATCCGCCCACTAACCCCACCTTGAATATCCCCCTGATTACTTAGAATCAATGCAGATAACCCAACATATGCCCGCCGTTGAAAAACGGTGTTTTCATAATCGTCCAATCCCCGCCGCACTGCTGCTAAATCGCTGTGGAAGGGGAATGTTTCTATGGAAAATCGCTTTGTCATCGCTTAGGCGAGGGCACTTTCTTGCCCGGAATCCTGCACGAATAAACATGAGGCACGGGTTTGTTCCACCATCCGCTGGACGAATGCCAAAGAGACCCGTTGCCGATCAATTCCGAAGATGTGTAAATCCGCTCGTGGGGCACAGGTCAGATAATCATTAAAATCACCGACTTCTACAATGGCATGGGTGTTTTTGGGCATCCGCCCCAGGGTGATGAGTGATTGTAAGAACGCTTCTCCGTTGGCGCGTTGATCTGGATCACTAATAACGGTAATCAAATTGATATCTGCATTCCAATTACGGGCAATCTGATATGCCAGGAGTAACGACAAATCCAATCGGCTTAAACGCAGCCCAACCTGCCATTCTGGGCTTTGGTCACGAATCCACACGTTGATGGTTTGTTCGCGTCCAGTATGGGCGATAGGATGAGCCGCATATAGTATAGCACCGGTTTTTTTATGTTGTGCGCGTTTTAAAATCATGGTGAGTTGCTCTTCATCCATGCTGGAATCCAGCGTGATAAATAACGCATTAGGGCGAAAAAACACACTGCTTAGGGTTTCTATGGCTAAACGCAACCCTTGAACAAAATCATCATCTTCTAAAATGGTGGCACGGGCAAAGATGTTATCGCGTTGGAACGCTTGGATAATGTCTGCTGCACCTTTCACACGATGCGCTTGTTCTGGCGGGTGAATGCCTAACACATGCACTGAGCCACGGGGATATGTTAGGGCATGTAAAAAGCGATAACTACCGATCAATGTTTCTGTTTGCGAGATGGGAATCAATAGGTTGGGCTTCCAGGCGCGTTCTTGTGTATCCGGCATCCGTGAAACCCGTTTAGCCGCCCATTCTGCCAGTGTGACGAACAACCCACTACGGACATCTCCCCAAGGGTTTTGGAGTGTTCGCCGAGAAAGATAAGCATATAACGCTACAATGACGATCAATGCCGCCGCGCTGAAAATGGGGTTAATTAAGAACATGACAAATAAACAGCCCACCAACCCCACCAATGGGACAAAACGCGGTATGGTGAAGGTTGGGCGGAAGCTGATTAGCCCCAAGGATTGCTCCAGCAGCACCACGCCGTTGAGTGTGGCATAAGTGATGAGGAAGAACATCGTCATAAACGGTGCGATGGCGTTTAACCCGCCGGAAAGTAAACCGATCACTAAGGTGATAGCGGTGATGCCCCCTGTAACAAACATCGCTGGGCGTGGTTCTCCGCGTACTATTTTGCCTAGCATATCGCCTTTGGGGATGATGCCATTGGCGGCGATCGCTTGTAAAATACGTGGCGCGCCTACTAGTGATGTCAGCGCGGCGGAAAACGTCGCTGCCAGCAATCCCATGAGCACCGCCGGACCCCATAAGGCTTTATCTACCATGAGCGTAAAATTACTGAGCATTTCTTGCGGCGTTGCCACATAGGCAAACCAAAATGCCAGCAGTAAATACACTACCATGCTCAACACAACCGCACTAATTGTACCAATTGGGATACTCTTGCGCGGGTCTTTAAGATTGCCGGACATATTCACACCTGCCAAAATGCCGGTGACTGCCGGGAAAAAGACCGCAAAAACTACCCAGAAGTTGCCATCTGTAAAACTTCCCCACATTTCTGGTTTGTAGATCATGCCGCTTTTGCCGCCGATGGCAAAACTCCCTAAAAATACTGAGCCTAACGCGATGATATGCGCTGTTAAAATCAGATAATGAATTTTAGAAGCCAGGCTTGCGCTGATATAAGCGATGACAAACGCTGCGCTAAACGCTCCAAGCACAATCAGCCACGTTGGATGCTGTGGAAAGATCACCTGCCAACCTTCTGCAAAGGCTAAGATATAAAACGCTACAGAGATCGATTGTGCGATGTAAAACGGGACGCTTACACTCCCGCTGACTTCCAAGCCAAGCGATTGCGAAATGATAGAAAACGCTCCCCCCGCCCGGACACGGATATTAGTTGCAACTGATGCGATCGACAGCGCGGTTGAAAATGTAATTAAATTTGCCAGTAAGATAATGGCAAACGCGCCAATTAACCCGGCGTTGCCTACCACCCAACCAACGCGCAAATACATCACCGCGCCTAAAATAGTTAATAGGGTAGGGAGGAATACCCCGGTTAATGTGCCGAATTGCTTTTGGTTGGTTGTCTCTTCCACCTATAACTCCTTTTGATCCTTGTTGGTTTTGTATTCCGTATTGATAGCGGATTGAGTTAAAATTAATTTAAATGATTTATTCCAATGGAGACCAATTGATGAACCCACTTGATTTATCTCATGATGCACCCTGGAAAAAACGCTTTCGTGCGCCAACCGTTCAATATACGTCGATTGCACCGCTTAATCGACAACGCGGCTTGGCAGTTTCTAACCAATCCGGTGTATATCAGCTTTACGCTTGGGATGTAAAAACCGGCAGGTTGCGCCAAATCACTGATAAGCCAGCTGGGGTTGTGTTTGGTGGCATCTCACCGGATGGTGCTTATATTATCTATCATGATGATCAACAAGGCAATGAAATAGGGCATTATGTTCGTGTACCGTTTGACGGTGATATCAATACCCCCCGTGAAGACATCACGCCGGATATGCCGCCGTATGCGTCTTTGAGTGCTAGTGAGAGCTTGAATGGGCAATGGTTTGGCTATACTGTGGCAGATCAAAGCGGCTTTAATATGCTGATGTTACCTAAAAATCCAGATGGAACACTAGGGCAAGCGCAGGTTCTATATCGTAGCCAGGCGTTATCATTTGGTCCGATGTTTAGTTATGACGGAGATTATGCCGTGATTGCCACCACAGAACGCAGCCAATCTACAGATACTTGCTTGATGGCGTTTGATCTCCTGGATAAATCTCAACAACAGAACATTAAAATTTTACAGGAGGAAACTGGAACGATTCAACCGGTGGCATTTGCCCCGTTGCCAGGTGATACACGCTTGTTAGCTGTGACGGATGCAACAGGGTTTAATCGTCCATTGGTTTGGGATGTAGTGACTGGTGACCGTATCGACATCCCCTTGCCAGATATTCAGGGGGACATTAACGCTTGGGGATGGTCACCAGATGGCAAGCGGATTTTGCTCTTTGGGCTGAACCAGGCGGTGTATCAAATTTATGTGTATGATTTGGAAAACAGCCAGTTGAACATATTAGCGCATCTGGCAGGGGTATATAGCGCGGGCTATTTTTATGATGATGAGACGATTTATATCAATTATCAGGATTCAACACAGCCCGCCAAAGTGGTGGCGATGAATGCCCAAACGGGTACGATCTTGGATGATGTCTTAAAAGCAGGGGAGGCTCCTTCTGGTGTTAAGTGGCGTTCAGTCAATTTTTCCTCCAGTGATGGTGTGAAGGCGCAGGCGTGGCTGGCTGTGCCAAATGGTGAGGGTCCATTCCCGATGATTATGCATATGCACGGCGGACCAACTGCGGTACAGACCGAGACGTTTTCTCCTTCTGCACAGATGTGGGTTGATCATGGGTTTGCTTGGATGTCTGTTAATTATCGTGGTTCAACTACATTCGGGCGGGATTTTCAACATGCGATCTATGGGATGTTAGGGCATCGTGAAGTGGATGACATGGCGGCGGCGTATCATTGGGCGGTTGCAAATGGAATCGCTCAGCCGGATGCTGTTATTTTGACTGGGGCGAGTTATGGCGGCTACCTGACACTTCAATGCTTGGGAAAAACCCCGGCGTTATGGGCTGGTGGCATCGCCGTGGTAGCGATTGCGGATTGGTTTTTGATGTATGAAGATCAGGCAGAGACTTTGCGTGGTTATCAAAAAGCTTTATTTGGCGGCTCCCCAGATGAACTACCGGAAATTCACCGCAATGCATCACCTATCACCTATGTAGAAAACGTCTCTGCGCCGGTTTTGGTGATTCAGGGGGCAAATGATACACGCTGCCCCGCCCGTCAAATGCGTGTTTATGAGGAAAAAATGCGCCAAGCTGGTAAGGATATTCATGTCCACTGGTTTGATGCTGGGCATGGTAGCCGTGCGATGGCACAAGATATTGAACATCATGAGTTAATGCTTCAGTGGGTGTATCGGGTGTTGGGATGATTTGGGGAATTGATGGGTGTCGTGCTGGCTGGCTTGGCATTGCCCGGACGGCGAATAACGCTAATCTGATTGAAATCTTCCCTGAATTTGGGATATTTTGGGATAAATACGGGGCAGAAGCTTCTCGTGTGTTGATTGATATGACAATTGGCTTGCCAGAAAGCGGCGAGCGTGTACCGGGTATGTTAGCGCGGCAGATGCTTGGTGCACGGCGAGCGAGCATGTTCGTTATGCCGGTACGCGCTGCTTTAGATGCCTCAACGTATCAGGAAGCGATTGCCATTAATCAGCGTATCACTGGTAAAAAATTCCCCAAACAGACCTGGAATATTGTGCCGCGCATTCGTGAGGTGAACACTGTTTTACGCGGAGATGCTCATGCACAATCGGTTGTGATGGAATGTCATCCGGAAGTGGCGTTTTGTGTATTGCAGGGCGCGCCCATGGCACACAGCAAAAAGTCTGGCTTTGGATTTTATGAACGGCTGTCTGTGCTGCTTGGGTATGATCCACAAATGCGGCATATTGCTGAAACGGCACGGGCGACTTTCCATCCGCGTGATGTAGCGGATGATGATATTCTGGATGCGTTGGTATTGTTACTTTGTGCGGGGATGGAGCCGCTCGCCAGCTTGCCAGATGAGCCACCACGAGATGCGTTTGGTCTGCCCATGCGGATTGTGTATCCGGTGTTATAATTGAGGGATGTGCGCGGAATTTATCCCCTAGTTATATGGTATATGGTCACGTGTGGTTGATAAATCGCATTGTGCCGTCTATTGTTGGCTGCTGCACACGCGATGAGAAAACAAACAACTTGGTTAAAGTATGTTACGAAAATTGATTTGGGCGGGAATTTTATCCGCTATTGGTATGTTGATTTGGCGTAATCGTCTGCAACGAGAACAGTTCAGTATCCGAGATAAGGTTATTGTGGTCACGGGTGCATCTGGTGATATTGGTCGGGCGATTTGTCATGCGTTTGCTGCGCAGGGTGGGTTAATTGTCCTGACGGGGCGGCAACCGGCTACCTTGCACCCCATTGCAGCGGAAATTGAAGCGCAATATGGCGTGGATACCTTGGTTGTTCCAGCAGATGTAACGGTTGATAGTGATCTTCAACGCCTTGTCCAAACAGTTGAACAACATTTTGGTCGGATTGATGTGCTGGTGAATCAGGCTTCGGATTTGCTTGGCGGTCCACTGGAAGAACTGAACCCGCGCCGAGTGCGTGATCTGTTATATGTCAACTTGGTGGGGGCTATCCGCTTAACGCAGTTGGTATTACCTGGGATGCTCAAACGGCGGCATGGGCACATCGTCAATGTGAGCAGTATGGTGAGCCTGATTTGCCCGCCAGGGATGGCGGTTTATGCTGGGAGTCGTTTGGGCATCAATGCGTTTAGTGATTCACTGCGGCGGGAATTACATGGCACGGGGGTGAATGTCTCTTATATGATGCCTGGCTGGACGCGCAACACAACGTTTTTGCGGGTAGATGAGGATGATATGCGCGAGTCGGGCATTCTTAACCCACTGATTTATGTCGATCCGCCGGCGGTTGTTGCGCAGGGTATTGTGGATGCGGTGCGTTTTAACCGAGCAGAAGTGTTGTTTGGAGGTCCTTTAGTGACTGTGGGGGCAACCTTTGCGCGGATTTTCCCGGGGTTATATGACTTGTATTATGATCACATTGGCGACCGTACCGAGATGCTGCATGTCTTCCGGCAAATGGGCTGGAATGAGTAGCACGAATATCAGTCACTTTCTGCGGCTTGCCTTAAAGTAAGAAAGACTTCCTTTAAGGGCTGGCTAATGGCACTGTCTGGTTCTGCGAGCACTAAATCCTGATAATGATCTAAAAAAGTCATACGATGTCGATGAAACAAATGCAAGAAATGCCGCAGGAATCCAATACAGTCCAGTATAACGATTTCCACACCAAGCTGATCATAGAGATTTCTGGCATATGTGGATACAGCCTCGTCAATTGGTTCAGTGGTGATGAAGATATAGTTATCAACGCGATGTGGGGTTTTGGAAAGCTTGTGGTTGACTGCTAGATCAATATCCCCAATTACCACTTTCTTAGATTTCATTTCATAGCAGGTGATGATATTGTCCTCGTTTTCTAGTGTAATCTGCACATCACCTAACGCCTGAGTCTGACTGTCTGCGGCGTTGTGTGCTTGCAGTGGAAGGGCACGTTCCTGTAAATAAGGTCTTGCTGTGATATAAGCGGCTGTAACAATCAAAACTGGTAAGCGACTGGAGCCTTTGGTCACTAGATGTTGTTGAATAAGTGTGATAATTTGTTCAGCAGAAAGCGATACATCTCCATAGCGAGATTTTAGATTTGCAAGCAGAGAAGCCATGCGTTGTTGTTTCTCATTCCGAAGGAGGATTAACTGGCGTATTGTCTCACTTAAAAGTTGCTGAGCCGTGATACGCCCCTCATAAACATCAGCGAGTAGTTGCAGCAACGCATCATAAACTTGTTTCGGTCTGCCGGATAAATTTAGATCTGGCGTGAGAACCGTATTTCGGTTTCGTAATGCTGGTGTGAGAAAAGCAGTTGTCGGATTACAGGGTAAATTATGCTGGGTAATAAATGGTGCAATAAATCGCTCATCATATGCCCTGCCGGAGAATGTATCCGTGTCGCCAATTTCAGTGTAAGGTTTGCGGATGTCTATATGTACATCATGAACCTTTGCCAAAGCGCATGCCAGTAGTGCACGCACCCCTGCTCGATTGTTGATATTGCGACTCACCAATTCTACCCGCCGAAAAATATCTGTTTCAACAATCCACGCTTCATTGAGCCTGGCTGTTACTTTTTCGTAAATTTGCTGTAGTATTTCATCCGGTGTCGGGGTCATAAATTACTCCTCAGATGCCAGTTCAAACAACGGCGACTGTGTCATCTCATCGATGCTATAATTGATCCATAAAAGTTCTACACGCTTCTGTTTTACGGAGTGTACTTTTCTTGCGGGGGCTTTTATGCATTGCCAGCCCTTATAAAGTTCTGTCATCAAGTCTGATTCATAGCTGGAAAGCGCAACCTTTCCCTTAACGTTGTGCAGCACTGCTGCCAATTGGCGGTGGTCATCGTCTGTCATTTCGTAGGCATATGCTTTATTATCTCCACGTGAATCATGTGGATATGGTGGGTCGCAATAAAACAGTGTTTCTGGGCTATCATACCGCTGGATAACTTCAGTAGCAGGTGCGTGCTCAATTTGAACACGGAGCAACCGCTGGGCAATTTCAGATAATCCTTCTACACTGCCAAGCCACCGTGAGACAGCACCTGCCATTCCAGCCCGGCTGGTAAGCAGGCAATGCGCCCAGCGTCCGCTACTAGCAGTTTGTGCTAATCCGGTACGCACCTGCCGCGCTCGCACAAAGAATCGCCGCGCCCGTTCTAGATCACTGATAGTGTTATCTATGGGTTGAATTGCTAATTCAAATTCCTCACGCGAAAATGGTGTTAAACCGATCGCTTCTAATAGGGCTTCTTTGTTATTTCTTAAGACGCGGAAAAAATTGACTAGTTCACCATCAAGGTCATTATAAGTTTCAATGGGAGAAGGTGCGCGATTAATCAAAACAGCTGCCGACCCCCCAAATGGTTCGCAATAATGTTTTGTTCTCGGTAATAATGGTAGCAACCAATCCAGATGACTAAACTTACCACCATACCAGCCAAATGCAATTTTTTTTCGAGCCATTGTTGCTTTCTCAGATTAAACATTTGATGAAATTATATCTGATGTTTAAGTATAATAGACACTCATCATCAACGAAAGGAAGACACCTCATGCGCTTTCGGACTGAAGCGGATGCGATTACCTATGTTTTTCAATCGATTGCACGTAGTGGTTGGCAAACGCGCGGTTTGGACGAAGATACTCGTGATATTGCGCCCACACGCCAATTGTTAAATCGACTGGGGTTACCTGGCAAAAAACGGGAATATGCTGTGGTAACAGGCAGCAAGGGGAAAGGCTCTGTTACGGCGATTACTGCCAAGTTGTTACAATCCCTAGGGCATACGGTAGGGATGGTCACTAGCCCCCACCTCACAACGTACCGTCAGCGGTTTCGCATTAATGGACGAATGATGAGTGAAGCAGATTTGCTGCGTTTAGTGGATCAACTTTCGCCGGAAATCGATGCTATTGTGTCGAAATTGCCAGAGGGCAAATATCTTAGCCCGCAAGGGATTTTTTTAGCAATGGCATTGACTTGGTTTGATGAGCAAGATGTGACCGCCGCGGTGATTGAAGTGGGGCGTGGTGGGCGGTTTGATGACAACGCGCTTGTACCGAATATGTTATCACTCTTTACGCCGATTATTTTGGAGCATACCCGCTATTTAGGGGCGACAGTTGAGCGTATTGCATGGCATAAAGCGGGTATCATCAAGCCACACAGCTATGCTTATAGTGTGCCACAATCTCCGCAAGTTATGGCAGTGTTACGTGAGGAAGCAGAAGCGTTGGAGGCGACTTTTGAATGGCTTGCCCCTGCGGATATGGGGCAACTGATTGCGCATACATCCAATGGCTTGCGGGTGGATTTTGGACGATATGGGGTTGTTGATTTGCCGATGCATGGCGTGTATGAGATTGAAAACGCCTCTCTTGCGATTTGGGCGGCGGGGAATATGCACGCCCGCTTGGAAAGCGATATCCGGCATGCATCTGATGAATATGTGACACGTATCCGTACCGGGCTGGAGCGTGTGTTTTTCCCTGGTAGATGTCAAAAATTGCGAGAAAACCCGACCGTGTATATTGATGGGGCGATTAACACCCTCTCCGCACAATCGTTTATTAAGAGCGTTATGCCACATTTGACCTCACCGGTCATCACTGTTCTGGCTGTTCCCACAGATCGCGACGTTGAAGGGGTTTATGCTTTATTTGCGCCAATAAGTGATCAATTAATCCTCACACAATCGGCGCGTAATATCACGATTAAATTCCCGCCAGAAGCACAAGCGCGGGAGATTGCATCCAGGCTGCATGAGCATGTCATCTGGGCGGATTCGATCAGTCAGGCGATCCAGATAGCCGAGCAATCCGCTGGGGAATACGGCACGGTGTTAATGGCAGTTGCGCAACCAGCTATTGGGGATGCAATGGCACACTATGGTTTGGATTATGAGGTGATATGAAAACGGGCGTGGACATTTTCACACCCACGCCCGCTACAAAAAACTTAAGGTGTATATGCGATCCAGCCGAAGGTGACAACTGAGCTGTAATAGGTGTATGCGGCGGTGTTGCACCACGTCCGTGATCCCCATGTCCATCCTCGGCTACAAACGCTCAACATATCATTCAAGAAGCGTGAATCACAGGTTGAACGTGGCACGCCACTGCCGTCGTAGCAGATATCATGGGCATTGCAGGCATTAGTGAAGTTGAATGTTTCCCAACCGCGCCAGAAGTGCCAATAAGAGATGGTATTGGGAATGAGGGTATAAAGATATAATGCACTAGGACCACAGCCATTTGGTGCGGCTTCTGCACGGGCAGGCTGTGCAGATAACGGTGCAAATAACACCCCAGCTAAAACAGATGCGACCAATACAAATGAAAAAATTGTGCGGCGTATCATAAAAAAGACCCCTGTTAAAACACTATTTTGCGGATGTAGGTGCGCTGTTATGCATACCTGTTCACAGTTTAGCGGCTGGTCTGACCACTTGGCAATATTCACAACAGTACTTTTATCCCATTAAAGCTTTAAGATTTCGTAATATTGTTAAATCTCATTGTGTTATTCCCAATGCATTGTGGCGAAAAACAAAGTGAAGGCATAATAGGGGTTATATGTAAATCCTTCTAGCTCAGGTGGAATAGCAAACCAGCGTCCTTCATCCAGCAAAAATAATGCGGGAGAGGCTTCTACTAGCATGGTCTGTGCCTGGCTATAGCGTGCTTCATCCTCAGTGCGGATTGCCTGCCCAACGAGCGAGTCATAATCCGGGTTTTGCCAATAGCTGAAGTTAAGGTATAGATATGGGTTGTCATAAAACAAGGTTGCCAAATGCTCAACCCCACCATGTGCAAACCCGGGCACATAGCGAATGAGCGCGATGTCTTGTTCTGCGGTTTCGGATTGGCGGCGTGCGATTCGATATTGTTCCTGTAGGGTTGTTGGCTGCACATTGACACCAAAGCCAAGCTCTAGTAACGCTGCTTCTAGCACTGGGGCGATCTCCGAAAGCAACCCATACTCTTCTACAGAATAGGTTAACCATAAGGTATAATCTGCTGGGTTAACCCCGGATTCAGCGATCAACGCCCGTGCCTGTTCTATATCATAGGAATATTGAGGCGTGCTTGGTGCGTGGGCATAAGCGATGCTTGGAACAGCCCCACGTGCTTGTGTGGAAGAACCAGAATGATCCAATGCAACCAAGTTATCATATGGAATGGCATAGGCAATTGCCTGCCGTACGCGCACATCATCTAAGGGGGGGCGGCTGGTATTCAAAAATGCCAGGATATTGACTAAAGATGGATAGGTTGCAATCTTAAAGCCTTTTTCTACAAAAGCGGGTGTAAAAGCAGCATTCGGTTGGAAAAATGCTAAATCAACTTCTCCGTCACTTTGTAAACGGACACGCTCAAACATATCTGGCTCAACCTGAATTTCCACGCGGCGGATTTGTGCAGGTTCTCCCCAATAGGCATCAAACCGTGTTAAGGTATAGGTGTTATCTGTCACACTGGTGAGTTGATATGCTCCTGTGCCGGCAGCGTTCCCTTGGTCAAACCAGGATGGATCAGCCTCTGCGGCATCTAGCGCATTGGGGCTAATGATCCACGCGCCATATTCTGCACCGACGATCAACGCCAATGGGGTGGGGGTCATCAGGGTGATTTGCACAGTGAGATCATCCAATGCAGAAATATCTAAAACTGGAGACCAGAAATATGCGGCAGAAGTGTTAAAGCCGTAACGTGTTCGGTTGAGAGAGCGTACCACTGCCTCAGCAGTAAGCGGTGCGCCATCATGGAAAAAGACCCCTTCGCGTAAGTTAAATGTCCAAGAGAGTTGATCGTCAGATACTTGCCAACTGGTGGCTAATGCAGGGGTAGGTTCACCGGTTTCATCTAGCCAAACTAGTGGCTCATAGATATTTGCCAATAAGATAGATTCGGCATCAAATGCTATGGATGGATCAAGTGTGCGGATCGGTCCGGCGGTCAGCACGCGCAAGTCCTCACGTGATTGTGCGATGCTCCCGTTGATAATGATCAATATGAAACTGATTAGCAAGCCTATTCGTGCCATGTGGTTGCGTCCTTTATGTCTATAGGGTAAAAATTTTACCATAGTGGATAAATCCCATACACCGGTGTTGCAATCGTATGAAGATAATCCAATTCTTTTAGGATAGAACGATAAAAAGCGATAATAAGGAAAATAAATGATGCAGATTATTAACCCGTTTACAGATGATGTAATTGATACCGTGCCAGATTGTACGCCGGATGATGTGCGCGATGTAATTGGTAAAGCCGTTGCGGTGAAAAGCAAAATGGCGAACTTGACCGCTTTTCGGCGTGGGCAAATTCTCAACTTGGCTGCTGCTATGATCGAAACCCATGCTGATGACATTGCACAGACTTTGGCAATGGAAAGCGGCAAGCCCATGCGGTATGCCAAAGGTGAAGTCAGCCGGGCAGTGGAGACATTCGCGTTTGCTTCGGATGAGGCGCGTCGCTTACATGGGGAGACAGTCCCATTGGATGCTGCAAAATCCGGTGCTGGTAAAATTGGATATTATATCCGGGAGCCGGTGGGGGTAGTCGCTGCCATTACACCGTTTAATTTTCCGTTAAATTTGGTGGCGCATAAAGTTGCCCCAGCTATTGCCGCTGGATGCCCAATTGTACTTAAGCCGGCTCCAGCCACCCCATTGACTGCGTTAAAGTTGATGGCGATTTTGCAAGAAGCTGGGCTGCCGGATGATGCGTTCCAGGTGGTGGTTGGTGGGGCAGATGTCGGGCATGCATTGGTGAGTGATCCGCGCATCAGCATGATTAGCTTTACGGGTAGCCCGCCTGTTGCGCGCCAGATCAGCAAAGTGGCTGGGTTGCGCAGGGTGGCGTTTGAACTGGGTGGGAATGCCGCCACGATTATTGATGAATATACCGACCCACTTGCCGCTGTGAACAGTACCATCATCGGCAGCTTTGCTTATAGCGGGCAAGTTTGCATCAGTGTGCAGCGGATTTACATTCATCAAACACATTTTGAGGCATTCAAAGACGCTTTTGTAGAAAAAGCGAATAAGCTCAAGTTGGGCGACCCCTTACTAGAATCTACGGATATAGGACCGATGATCTCTGAAGCGGCAGCGGCACGGGTGGAATCCTGGGTAGACGAAGCCGCGGAACAAGGTGCAGATGTGATTGCTGGGGGTAAGCGGCAAGGCAAAATGGTGCAGCCCACTGTGTTAATCAACACGTACCCAGCGATGAAAGTGATGGCGGAAGAGGTGTTTGGTCCCGTTGTTTGCCTTATTCCGTTCACTCGTTTTGAAGATGCGCTGGAGCAAGTCAACGATTCGCCCTATGGTTTGCAGGCAGGGGTGTTTACTGATAATTTGCATCGGGCGATGCAAGCGGTGCGCGTGTTGAACGTTGGCGGGGTGATGATTAACGATGTTCCGACCTTCCGCGTGGATCATATGCCTTATGGTGGGAATAAAGACTCGGGTGTGGGGCGGGAAGGTCCACGTTTTGCCATTGAGGACATGACCACGCTGAAGATGGTGGTGATCAATGCCAAGACTTAGCCTGATGTTTT
>RFHA01000375.1 GCA_003696565.1 Chloroflexota bacterium | reverse complement strand
TATTGCACAGATCAACTTCGTTGTCGTTAAATGTGCCGCTTGTTACGGTACGAACGTATGTTGGGGCGACAACTTCCGGCTTTACTGTTGGTAAACCGGCATCACGCCCACGTGAACTGCTTGACCAAATTGGATATGGATCAGTTGATGTTGGCTGTGGTTGTGCACACACGGCACCAACTGCAATCGCATAATCTGAATTGGCAACGGTTGTCATGCCGTTCGTAATCGCCATGGGCGAAGAGACCGGGTTATTGTTAACGACAACTGTGCCAACAGAGCCATTTGGTGCGGAAACTGTGATATTTGCTGTATCCGTTCCTTCAATTGTGAGCATCAGTGTACACACATCCCCACAGCTTGCTGGAACAATGAATTGATGTTGAGGTTCACCAGTACGAGTTGTACGAGTATCTAGAATGGTTTCTCCGCTAGAGAGCGTAGCGGTATAGTTGCGTGTGCCTTCTGGGTTATCTTCCCACCCATATGTGATTGATTGACCAGCGCGGGTGTTAACTGTCACATCTGCCGTGCCGCCGGGCAATGAGAAAATCCCCGAGCTGCTAGGACCTTGATTACCGGCACTAGCGATGACCACGATATTATTGGTGTACGCTGTTTGAACAGCTAACGTCAACCCCGAATCGCTGCCTAACGCCGTGTCATCCACCGGTACCAAAATCACATCAGGAATCGGGAAGCCTGAACCGAGAGTCCCAGATGCCGCCGCATTTAGGGCGTTTTTGAGGTCTGTTGCTGTGCTAACGCGATATAGCCACACATCTGAATTAGGTGCAACATCACACAGCACTTCTAATACATTGGTGCCATGATTGTTACTGCCTGCACCATTGATAATGGTTGTTGAACCTAAACAAACGCGGTCATTGGTTGGTAGGCTTGTTGCACCAACAAAACCTGTATCCAGCACCAAGATATCCACACCCTGACCCAACGCGCCGGCTAAGTGCCAGTCATTCACGCCAATGATATCTAGTGAGTGTGGGACTGTTCCAGTATTGACCACGGTATCCAGTGTTGCATTGGTGGGGCTGGTGGATACTAACATTGCTGGTGGGTTAACCACGCGCACCTCTGGTAATGCCGCTAATGGCATCACATTTTGAATCGGTAGATATGCCAACACATATTCCGATTCCACGTAATCCACCACACCGCCCACAGTTTCAATCAGTGGAACAAGATGCTCACCTGTCAACCCGTCCACTGCCCACACTTCTACATAAAAGCGATTCGCCTCATCACGCGGCATGAAGTAATTATCCGCGATGGCATAAGCAGCTTCTGGCGTTTCATTCATATAGGTTTCTAGCACGGTAACAAATGCACCCGTGAATTTGACCCGCAGTGTGTCATCCAAGGTGAACGGCACGTTCGTTGGCTCAATAGATTCGCCCTGTGGTGTTAGGTCATAAACCGCTACATTGTCTAACGCGATGACGGATGAGTCATTGGCTGTAAAGTTCAATACCCCAGCAGAGATCGCATCCTCGTCGGTATAGGTTAATTCTTGTACATCATCCACACTGAAGGTAATTGTCGCATCAAGCGCGCTCAAGTCAATTTGATACCACGCACCAATTTCACGCGCAGCGGGCACGCTGGCAACCAATTCACCATTACGATATAAAGCGGTTTGATCTAATTCAAATGATAGACGATAACCGGTTGTATCTCCCATGCGGAAGTTGATGCTTACACCTGTGGTGCCAACACCATCCACGCGATCATCAGACACAATGCTGACCTCGGCACGGATTCGTTGCTCACCGACATAAAGCACATCACTAGGAGCAAGTGTTGTATTAGCTGCTAAAAGTGCGATGCCGTTTTCCCCGCTAAAGACAATCTCCGCACCGTCAGAAAGCGTCCAACCGAGTAGTTCTCCATTAAAATCTGTGAACAAGGTAGGCGCATCTTGAGGTTCTGGCTCCGGTGTTACCTCGGGGTCAATGGTTGGTTCTTCTGTTAGCTCAGGATCAACAGTTGGCTCATCAGTCACTTCAGGCTCAACCGTCGCCTCTGGTGTTGACTCAGGCGTGATTTCTGG
>RFHA01000374.1 GCA_003696565.1 Chloroflexota bacterium | reverse complement strand
TCATGTGCTTAAAGATAAATTCCCGTGTTCCTTCAAACGCCGTTCCGTCACGGCCGTAAATCAATTCCCGCTGCATCAAAGTCGCTAACGGCCGCTGTACATCTGCCACCGGCACATGCAAATCTTGCAGCATCCGCTTTGCCAAAACCCCCACCACATCATCCCAAAAAATGCGGCCAACCACAGCCCCGGCTTGCAGCGTCGTCTTCTCTTCAACAGGCAGCACATCCAGCCGCGCTTGCAGCAGCGCTGTCAACGTCGCGGGCAGCATATCTGGCTCAAAACGGGACAAATCAAACGACCACGGTTCCTCTTCCGTCAAAATGACACCGGACTCAATGAGCATTTTGATCAATTCTTCAATATAAAATGGATTGCCCTCTGCCTTGTGGACAACGGTTTGGGGAATAATGTCGGGTACGGTTTGGGCACGCTGCAAAATTTCGGCCACCAGCAAGTAACTATCCGTTTGGGACAACGGCCGTAACACCACCTGCGTATGCTGCGACACCCCCGCTCCCCATTCTGGCCGCCGCGTCAACAAATCTGGCCGGGCGGCACAGCCAAAAAACAGCGCCACATCATGCAGCCGCTGCGCCAACGCCTCCACCGCATCCAAAGAAGAATCATCTGCCCAATGAATATCCTCCAGCAAGATAACTGTTGGCTGCCTGGCAGAAATTTTCTGAAAATAATCAGTCAAAATGCGCAGCGCCCGGTTACGAAGCTGCTCCCCATTCGACCGCAGCACACCTAAATGGGGACTGTTCCAAAAGTCGTACCCTAAAAATTGCCCCACAATATGCGCCGCCGCTGTGCTTTCCAGCACGTCACCCAACTGGCTTTCCATCTTCTGCCAAACCACGTCCACCGGATCATCATCTTGAATGCGGAAGCGGAAGGCGATTAAATCGCGCAGCAGGGCATAGGGCATGTGTTGGGTTTCCTGACGGGCACGCCCTTTGAAGTAGGTGAATTTTTGTGGATGCAGCTCTACCCAGGTGTCAAATTCATAAAGCAAACGGGATTTGCCCATCCCTCCATCACCTATAACGGTAAGGAATTGGCGCTGATGGTGGGCAACGGCCGTTTCCAAAGCCTGCTGCATCTGGTGCAGTTCCAACCGGCGGCCAATCATGCGCGTGGCAACCCCCTCAATCCCTCGCGTCCCCAACCGGAAAGAACGCCGCTTCACGCCCTTCACCACATACGTCTGAAGCGCCGCCTCCACCCCCTTCACATGCAAAGGCGGCTGCACCGTCACATCAAAAATACCCCGTACATGCTGGTACGTATCTTGAGAAATCAAAATGCCATCGACCGGCGCAGCATGTTCCAGGCGGCTGGCAATGTTAACCGGGCTGCCAATAGCTGTGTACTCGCCCATTGTGCCCACCTCTGTAAGCAGTGCCTGCCCGGTATTAATGCCTATGCGAATATGCATATCAATCTCGTGCCGCTCCCGAAAGTCGGCGAGTTCCGCCTGCATGGCCAGGGCGGCCAAAATGGCCTGCTCCGGGTCATCTTCTCTGGCTGTGTTCATGCCCCAAACTGCCATCACGCCGTCGCCCAAATGTTTGTCGATACGGCCGTAATGCCCCACAATCGCCCCATCCAACTGCTGCCACAAGCGGTTCATCAACTCAGACACATCTTCTGCATCCATCGTAGACGACATGGCTGTATAGCCAGAAACATCTGCAAAGAGGACGGTAACTTGCTTACGCTGGGGTTGGGTTTTGGGGGTCAGGTCTGCTAACTGTTTGCGCAAAGCGGCAACGGCCGTATCCACAGTTTCGTCACCCAGCACAGCACGCTGCGCTTCCATGTGGGCAATGGCTTTCAAAATGGCGTCGGCATTATTGGCGTTTGTCATGCATCATCACGTTAACGGCTGAGTGCGAGCAGTCAGGCAAACCATACAATGTTTATACCTGTACAGGCTGCCAGAAAATTAGAGACTAGAGATTGGACGGGTTACAAATGGCTTGCCAATTTCAAAAGTGTGTAGTTAGTGTACGATAAGCGGCTCTGTTTGCTGTATCATTAGCAACATG
>RFHA01000373.1 GCA_003696565.1 Chloroflexota bacterium | reverse complement strand
GGGGCATTTTGCCCCTACAATATGAGCATGAACTGATTACCCTGTTGTTGGTTCAATGGGGGCAGGCAATTCGCCAATGACTACAACATGATGGCGAGCGCGTGATAGCCCTACATAAAGTAGTTGATTAGCGATCTCCGGGCGCAGGGCATGGAGTTCTGTCAGGATGACCACAGGACTCTCAAGCCCTTTATAGCTGTAAATCGTGCAGATCCGTGCCGCCATTGGCATCTCTGTATCGAGTTGCCACGTCAGGATAAAGTTACCAAGTTGATCGTCTGATTTCCACTGGCTGCGCTTTTCACTCGCTGGTGTCAAAACAATAATGTCTTCAGGTTGAATACCTTCTTCATTAACGAGACGATGCAACACGCGCTGAAGCTCACGACGCTCGGCTTGGGCATCTGCTGCTGGGATGATCTCCACAGGGCGACCTTCTGGTCCAATACATTCCGCATTTTTATCACGAGAATAGGGTTTTAAGCGTTCATGAATGTGCTGGGTATTGCGTAAGTTTTCATCAAGATAAAGTGGATCGCCGTCCATTGGAATCTGGCTAATTTGTGTGAAGATGCGCTGATTGTCGTCAAAGAATACATAGAATATCCCGGTATCAGGTTCTTTGAGTGTATCCAATAAACCAATCCACCAAGTATCTTCAAAGTCCTGCCCTTCATCCACAACAATCGCGTCATACAATAAATCAGGATTCGCACCCGGCGCATGAAGTATGTTCGTTGCATCAACCAGCACATCCGGGGCAATAGCATTAAAATCATCCCAATTTTTGGTGCGGGGCATCGGAACTTGCGCCCGTTGAACCATGTGTCCGACCAGGCTGTGGAAGGTCATTACATCCACTAAATCGTGTTGAAGTTTGCTTTTAATCCATTCAGCTAGATTCTTGTTGTAGCAGACAAACAACACCCGCAATCCACTCTCGGCAAGTTGGCTTGCTTTTTCAATCGCCAACAATGTTTTACCGGTGCCCGCCCCGCCGATGATCGCCGCACGACGCTGATAACGAAGCACTTTGAGTATCTTAAATTGCTGTTGAGTCAACTCTTCGATTTTGCGGTTTTCACGGGCAAATTCTTCAACAATACGGGGACTTAAACGGCGCGTTGGAACCAGCAGATCAATGAGTGCGTCCACCGCCCGGTTGCCACCCATCTTAGCGTTACGCGCATCCGCATGAGACTGCCAATAGCGGAAAATGGACAATAAGCGATCTTCCAGTTGGTGCAAGTGATTCGTGTCGATGAAGATGTCCTGCGGGCAATCAGGACGAATATCATAACGCACGCTCGCATCCGGCAATGCCACCGCTGGAAATAACGCCAAGGGAATGCCTTTTGTGCGGGAATCATGTTGCACCCAATCACCAAGCGCACGACGGTTACGTTCTGCCTGTTCACACGGGTCTTTGATTTCATGGGTGCGCCCGCTTTTATCCGTGCTATACCAGCGTCCCTTGTCAATGTTGATGTCGCCCCCTTTGACTTCCATCACCAGCACACCATAATCAGGATGCGCGATCAGAAAATCAACCTCCCCCACTGTGCCCAACGTGCGCGCAAACCATTTGACCCCATGAAAGACCGTGAAGGGCTTGGGTAGTTTTTCAAACGCCTCATAAAGTAACAATTCCGCATCGCTGGTCGTGTCATCACTGCCAGCACCACGATACACATTGCCCATGTAAAAGCCGCGTAAATAGCCCACCGTCAGTTGATTGGCGCGACGATTCAACTCACGGATGCCCAATGTTGTGATGCGGAATTCATCCTGCATACTATCGTGATGATGCTGGCGTTTTTCCACCAAGCCCGCTTTACAAAAATGCACATCGCACCACGCCATACGGTTGACCAGCGTGACCTGATTGCCAGACATGTGTTGCGCTTCTTCCTCGCTGATGTTGAAGTGCTTCGCCAATTTGAACATCAACTGAGAACGGGTATAGCTCTTTCCATCGCTCAGAATCGTTAAAAATGGCAACAAAAATTCGTTTTGAGATGGTATGGGCATAAACTAATCTTTCTTACAAGGATAATCACCAACAGCCATTTCACCCAAACGCTGATTCACCCGTTTTGTATCATTGATACGCAGAACGGCAACAGTGGCACGTCCTTCCGGTGTTAGCCCACTAATTGTCGCATCAGGGTTAAGCCTGAAATGCTCATCCCATACTTGACGGCGTGGATGAAATAGAAAAGTCGCTTGAGTTGTTTCAGGATCAGCGGCGGCGATATTCTCGCCTTTATGAGCGTTACATAGCGGGCAGGCAAGACATAGATTATCGTCGTCATCTGTACCGCCGTGTTTGAGTGCGATGATATGATCGACATGAAAACGTGCCAAACGCCCAGACTGGGATATAAGGCAGTATTCACAGCAGTCGCCGGCTCTTTTACTGACCGTCTGCTTCTGCTTACTACTCAGACTCATCTGCCGACCGTTTCAGTTTGAGTTTCATCTTGGTTTTCAGCATGGAAAACATTTGATCGGCATTCAGGAATTCCTGAAGTTCTTCACGTTCTGAGAATGTGATTTCGCCTTCGCCATTTTTGTCGAGCAGTTCATCGAGCCGTGCTTGCAGATCATCGGGCATGTAGAAGTCGATAATCTCCTGTGGGGATGGCTCGGTGGCTAGAAAGTCGGTTATAACATCAAATACCGTGCGCGTTGTGGCATTCAACATAATTCATACTCCGTCACTTGTTTGCCTTCATTATAGCATCATTCCCGATCATCAGGTGCTACCCTTCATG
>RFHA01000372.1 GCA_003696565.1 Chloroflexota bacterium | reverse complement strand
GTTAGTGAGTGTCGCATATGTGGCATCCATCAAGAATGATTTTGCGATTTACTTGTTATCAGTGATTTTGGGTGGGCTACTTCTTGATTTATTGCAGTATGATACCAAACCTGATTCATATCAGGCGGTTTTGATCGGGTTGCTTGCATTTATCGGTATCACAATTAAGCTGAGTATAGCGGTATTTGCGTGCGGTGTGTTGCTTGTTGTGTTATGGCACAACTGGCGAATCTTGGGATATATTATTGGTTTATGTGTTGTAATCTGTGGGGTTTGGTTGCTACGCGGGGTGATTCTGAGCGGGTATGCTATTTATCCAGTATCGGCTGTCTCTGTTGATGTAGAATGGAGATTGCCTACCGAAATTGTCGAAAAAGAGATGCGTTGGATTCGCAGTTGGGCAAGGCAACCACACAAACCGCCAACGGAGGTATTGACATCCTTGGATTGGTTTGATGCTTGGTGGCGGGATAGCCAGAAATTAACACGGGAATTTATGTTTCCGCTTATTTTCGGGATTGGGATGTTCTTTGTTTTTTGGATACGAATCTGGTCCTATGATAGGGTGCGGGCGAGGTTATGGATCGGCTTGGGCGTTGTGTTGATCAGCCTGGGATACTGGTTTTACTCCGCACCAGATATACGGTTTGGTATACACCTATTCTGGTTATTTGGCATGATGTCATTCCTGATTACGCTATGGCACATTCGGCGTAATTTTCATCTCTGGGTGATTGGCTTAACAATATTGCTGATGGCAGATGCCATGATCCAAACCTATTGGGCAATCTATCAGGATACAAAAGATCAGTTTCCAGCATATCAGGATGTTGAGTTTGATGCGTTTTATAGCGCACATGGCGTGCAAATGGCGATACCTGTACAATCCGATCAATGCTGGACAGCCGAACTACCCTGTACACCATATCCGAATCCGTATATTGCGCTGCGAAATCCCAATGATTTAGGGGATGGCTTCGTTACTCGCCCAATCGAATCCGATTTAGGTGCATTTTATGCGTGGTATGAGTTAACAGAAGACTCCGACATCACACCGACCTATGAGCGCAGCAATGAACTTCCGGCAAATGGAATACTGATTGGTGACGGATGGCACTCGCTTGAAGTCTATGGGCAGGATAAACAGCGGTGGGTTGATACTGGTGCGGAGATTTTCATCACGGAGCCGGATTTGACTCAGCAAACGTTATGTCTGGATGTTGAATCGGGTCCAAGTGTTCAGGGGGAGGATGTTGAACTGCGCGTTATGGAAGGTGAAGAGATGGTAGGGCTGTATCAATTCAATGAAGCAAAGCAACTTCGGATTGATCTGCCGATTCGAGATGACAGAGTACAGAAATTCACGCTGGTTGTGGAAAACGACTCTGTCCCCGCGCCGAATGATGGACGCATCCTGAACTTCCGTGTAACCCGCATTGATTGGTGTGATTCAGCCCCATAAAAATCTCGAATTTTGGGGGCTTTACAAAAGCACTAGATTGGGTGTATTGTTAGAATGTCAGTGGAAAACTGGCATTTTTTGTTCACTATTTTTGTGAGACTTATGAACGACGACAGTTGCAGTAATAACTTGAAGCCGCACTCAGGTTGCGGTGATAGCGTGTAACTGTATCCCCCTCTAAGGTGTGGCGTGGGGATATAGCGACCCACGTTATCACCGACTCTACGTGATCCGTAGAGAAACCTTTCCCGGCTTCACAACAAAATATAATCACCCATAAGTTGTGAAAGGGAAACGCCTATGTACAACGATCTGCTCTTTGAACGCCTTGCCGGACTGCCTGAAATTGACCGCGATGAACGCATCCAGGCATTGATTGAGGAAGTTGAGGCTTTGGATAACCTCTTAAGCCCAGAGGCTCAAGACCTCAGCCGGGATTTGCGCCCGCGCACTGTGACAGATGATGTTTATGATGAACTGGAAGAAAACGCAACATTTGGTGATCGACTCGCTGACCGACTGGCGGAATGGGCAGGTAGTTGGCGGTTTATTATCAGCTTTTCGTTTTTCATGCTGGCTTGGATGGGGATCAATGCGGCGCAAGGAGAAAATGCGTTTGATCCTTTCCCTTTCATTTTGTTGAACCTCACGCTAAGCACACTGGCAGCTTTACAAGCACCTGTTATTTTGATGTCACAAAATCGCCAAGCAAAGAAAGACCGTGCTGTGGCAGAAAACGATTATCATGTAAATTTGAAGAATGAGCTGGAAATCGCTGATCTACATCGTAAAATAGATGTGTTGATGTCCACAGTTGAGATGCAAAGTCGTATGGTTAATGCACTCGTTAATGCCCGTAAACGGGAGTTAGATGCTACCATGCGCGTGATTGAAAAAGACACGCATGAAACACGTTAAAAAGGGGGATCAACTTCCCCCTTTTTAAGTTATCCGGTTGGGTCGATTGTCGGCGTTGGGTTGCCGACTGGATCAAATGGTAGCGGTGATGCTGGTGGTGCATCTGTTGGCACAATCAGCGGTGCTGGGGTGGCTGTTGGTAACGGCGTTGCCGTTGGCTGTAAATTAAAGACAGAAACATCCACCCGGCGGGAAATACTCCCCCCAAAAGCG
>RFHA01000371.1 GCA_003696565.1 Chloroflexota bacterium | reverse complement strand
TTACCGAAAGCGGTAAGAGCGGCCCTTAAAGCCGCTTCGGTGGGGGTGTCATCCACTTCGGTGGGAGTTTCTTCCGCTTCGGCTGGGGGGGTGTCATCCACTTCGGCGGGAGTGGTACCCACGTCAATGTGGGTACCGGGTAGCGCTTGCAGATATTCAAGCGCTTTTTTTATGTCCTCTTTTGATGATAGATCGACAATTAGTTTCATTGTGTTGTTCCTCTTGTGTTGTTGATGATAAAAAAGCCCCTACAAGCCCGCCTTAATCGTAAATACTAATACCTTCGCCTATTAGGTTAGGCTTCTCAAATTCTATATTCAGTAGCGTGGCTATTTCTCTGGCCCGCTGTTGCAGGACAAAAGGAAATTCGCCCTTTTCGGCTTCCACGCCAGCTAACGCAATGATTAGATCCTCGTGTTTTTTGATTTTCTCACTGTTGGACACATAGTCGATGTTTCCAACAGTGCCAAGAAGATGCCCCGCATCTATCTTATCTATGTATTCTATTCTGAAATCCGGGCTGCCTACTTCCGCGTTTATTTCTTGCAATAAAGGCCGAAAAAATATGTCCCGGCGTACTAGATAAAACTCATCATACTCTAGGTTTTCAAGCGGCTCCTCATCTTTTAGATACGGCTCAGCAAACTGCATCAGTATTATTAGATTTTCGGCGTAATTCTCGCCGATAGTCATTGTCACTCGATTTTTGCTGTCGGAATCCTTAAGGACGCATTCGAGTCTGTCCGTAGGACAGAACATACCCCCATAATCCTTATTTATCGTTAGTTGGGTGTCCCCCACCCCCTGAATTAAGATATAGTGTTTGACGCCATAGTCGTCGTTGTCTTCAAAATGAATTGAAGGATTCCACCCTGGGAAGTTTTCTTCTATGAAGCCTTTCACATCCTTAAGCTTCACGCTTGTAGCTTCTTGCTCGCCGTATCCATTATATAATTTTGTTTCTTTCATTTTGTTGTCCTCTCTTGTCGTTGTCTGTATTAGTAATAGTACAATAGTAATCGTACTGTTGCAAGCTTGCAGGGCCGCTATTTTTGGCCCTGCAAGCGGGCGAAAATCAACCGTTGTATCCTGATACCCACCCCTCGCTGAGCATCAGTCCGGCCAAGCGGCACAATTCTTCATCATTTTGAAGCTCATAAATCGAGCTAACTGTATCGTTGTCTGTGTCTTCGCAGTACAGAACCGTCATTTCAAAATTCTCTTCAAAACTGCACTGCGCATTAAATTCCCCCTCAACGTACTGCGCGTTCACCGAGAACGCTTTTCCGTTTTCTCCCCCCGCTTCCTTGTATTCCGATATTGCTTTTTTGATAGCGTGCGCCAGTCTTGCGGCTTGCGCACTCTCGGTATTAGCGATTTGACCAATGATGAAGTCTTTAATGGTTTCCATTGTGTTGCCCTCTTGTGTCATCGTCGATATAAGTAATAGTACTAAAGTAATCGTACTATTGCAAGCTTGCAGCACTATTTTTTTTAATTTTTTTTGCCCTCGATTGAGCAACAAGACAACGAACGCTATATTGATGAGCGACAACAAGCAAAGAGACAGGAGCAAAAAACATGCTGGATAGCTTAAAAAATATACAACAATGGGTGATCTGGTGGCCCGAAGCACTATCTGACGCTAAAAACAAAGTCGCAAAACGGCCACGACAGGCTAACGGCGCCTTAGCAAGCGTCAAAGAGCCCGGGCACTGGATGAGCTTTGACGCTGCTATACAAGCGGCAAAGCGGTACAAAGGCAAACAAGCAGGGGTGGGCTTTGTGCTCACTGATCAAGACCCGATTGTCTTGATAGACTTAGACAATTGTATACAAAACGGGGAGCTGACTCAGACAGCAAAAGAGATTGTATACAATCTCGATACTTATACAGAAGTGTCTGTATCGGGTAACGGCTTGCATCTATTAGCCTTGGGGGCGCTACCGGGTAAAGGTGTCAACAAAAAGGGGGTGGAGATTTACGACCGGGGGCGGTTTGTTGCTCTAACTTTTGATATTTTTGAAAATCGCACCGAAGCGGAAGATAGGCAGGACGAAATACTAGAGCTGTATGAAAATACAGTACTGAATGAAAATACAGTACTGAATGAAAATACAGTACTGAATGAAAATACAGTACTGAATGAAAATACAGTAC
>RFHA01000370.1 GCA_003696565.1 Chloroflexota bacterium | reverse complement strand
CGCCGCTTCTTCATTGAAAATGCCATCTATTGGATGCGAGATTATCATATTGACGGTTTCCGGTTAGATGCCACGCATGCTTTGTTTGATTTTCGTGCAGTACCATTTTTAGAAGAATTGGTTGCAGCTGTTCATGATTGGGCAGATCAACACAGCCGGCGGGTTTATGTCATTGCAGAAAATGACCGGAGCGATCGTAAAACAGTGCTACCACGTGAGTTAGGTGGCGTGGGGTTAGATGCACAATGGCTAGATGACTTGCATCATGTCATACATCATGCACTCACCGGGGAAGCAGATGGGTATTATATGGATTACGCCCGTTTTGACTTGATCGCTAAAGTTTTACGAGAAGGCTTCGCGCTTTCTGGTGAATATTCCCCACATATGAAACGGCGGCATGGCACATCATCGGCGGATATTCCATCTGATCGGTTTATAGTCTGTGTACAAAATCACGATCAAGTGGGCAATCGCATGTTAGGTGAACGGCTGACGCATTTAACAGACTTAGCTGGACGTAAATTAGCTGCGGGGGTATTACTAACATCCCCATACATCCCTTTGTTGTTCATGGGGGAAGAATATGGGGAAACCGCGCCCTTTTTGTATTTTATCTCTCATGGCGATGCGCAATTGGTAGAAGCCGTGCGCAAAGGACGTAAAGCGGAGTTTGCTTATTTTAACTGGCAAGCAGACCCGCCAGACCCATTTGCCATTGAAACATTTCAGCGCAGTAAGATCAATCACGACTTACGCCATGAAGGAGAGCATGCAGAACTCTATGCGTATTATAAAGCGTTGCTCAAACTGCGGCGCGAAACGCCTGCGCTCACTAATCCACACCGTGAAGATACTCATGTCATGACACAGGGGAAAATAATCTGTATGGAACGCCGATACGGCACGCAGATTGTGCGAATTTTCATGAATTTCCATTTAAGCGAGCCACAGATATTTACATCTGAGCATGTTGGGGATTTTTATAAGGTTTTTGATTCTACTAGTACTGCACCTCAATCTTTGCCACAAACGCTGACATTACCGCCAAAAGCATTTGTTGTTTATCAAGGCAATAGTTAGCTTTCGGTCATACAGACACATTGAACATACTTTGATAGCGATTAACAAAGAAAGGACGATCCATGATTGATCCTATAGAAGCATTATTGGATGAAATTCTCCAGCCACCGCGTATTCCACGTGCGACATATCGATTACAATTTAACGCCAATTTTACGTTTGATGATGCGTTGAATTTATTAGATTATCTACATGATTTAGGGGTGAGCGATGTCTATGCCTCTCCTTTATTTAAACCACGCACTGGTAGCACACATGGCTATGATATTGTGGATTATGCGCAGTTTAACCCAGCGTTGGGTGGTGAAGAGGGATTTAACCGGTTTTCCGATGGATTAAAAGCGCGGAACATGGGTTTATTGTTAGACATCGTGCCCAATCATATGGGGGTCAATACAGAAAATATTTGGTGGATGGATGTTCTAAAGCACGGTCCGGCATCTGTCTATGCGGGGTATTTTGATATTGATTGGCAACCCAAAAACCGAGCGATGGATAACAAAGTGCTGTTACCGGTTTTAGGCGATCATTATGGGCGGGTGCTAGAAGCCGGTGAGTTTAAGTTGGTGTATTGGCATGGCGATTTTTATTTGCATTATTATGAGCATCAATTCCCACTAACACCGGAAACTTACCGCGATATTTTACAACTGGCACATGAGCAGATGACAAATGCCGATCAGTGGGTGGCTGAAGAACTATTGAGTATCATCACGGCATTGGGGTATTTTCCGCATTACACCACAAAAGACCCTGAGCAGTTAATCATTCGGCGGCGGGAACAAGTGATTATCCGGCGGCGGGTGCTGGCATTGTTTGATGGGAGTGAGGCATTTAGGACAGCATTACACCATGCGCTTGAGCTGATAAACGGCACACCTGGCAAGCCACACACATTTGACAAACTTGATTCAATATTAAGCCGACAACCCTATCGATTATCCTATTGGCGTGTTGCAGCGGATGAGATCAACTATCGGCGGTTCTTCGATATTAACGACATGGCAGCCATTCGGATTGAAAACCCACAGGTATTTGAAGATACGCATCGGTTAGTTTTTCGGCTATTAGCGGAAGGCAAAGCCAATGGGTTACGTGTGGATCATCCAGATGGTTTATTGAACCCACCAGCGTATTTTATGCAACTGCAAGAAAGTTATTTAATGGCTCGTCTGGCACACATCACCGG
>RFHA01000369.1 GCA_003696565.1 Chloroflexota bacterium | reverse complement strand
TGTTCCCGTTTGGCTTTGGGCTGGAGCGGTAGCGGCTGAAAGCAAACAGCAAAGCGCGCAAAGGGCTGAATGTGCTCCTTTGCGCGCTTTGTTTTTTAGTACAGGGAACCGTTACCTCTCAACTGCATGCAAGCAAGAGAAACGGCCGTCCCCAACTAAGTCATTGAATCACCTTACGGTGTGTTATCCAGTTCCAAATCTCGCCCGTTTAATTCCTGTATAGGGCGATTATTGCCCTCAATAATGGCAGTGAAAGCCGCGATTTGTTCAGCCGACATTTCCACTGGATTTTGCATTACTGACCATAGAACGCCCTCTGTACAAGGCGGGGTTGTTAATGAACCATTGTAACGATAAGTCAATTGCTCTACTGGGAGTAAATTACCGAGTTGAACCGTTGTGCCTGTAGTATTAATACCATTTTCCTCTTCAGGTAAATATGCCCATACAGGGGCAAACGCGTTATTTTCCGCCCCTTCAATTATAAATACAGTAACTACGGCCAATTTCCCATTTGCATCCTTATGCACCAGGTGCATTTCAATCGGATAATGTTGACCGTCCACCTCATGTTCACTGGGAGCATGGAAATGAAACTGCTTCAATTCATACATATTTCCATCAATGGTGATATTGTTACCAGAAACCACATTAACTTGAATCGTATGACCATTGTTTATTATGGCAACAGGTGTTTCCCCATAATTAAAAACAATGTTTTCCAAATCGTCTGTGACAGGGTTGGTAAGATTAATAGGGGACTGAGCCTGACCTGTACCGCACATTTCATAATATTGGCTTAACTCGGCCCACTCTTGGGGTTCGCCATTTTCATAGCCAAAATGTGGATAAACAAAAACACACTGCTTTAGCTCTTCTGTAGCAACATAATCCTTCAACATATTGCCCTCCTGATCTTTTATCACCCATTCGTGACCAGGAGTCGTTAGCTGGTCGAAAGTTCCGCCAGCAGCTATGCGATCATAGGCGATCAATTTGGCCGGTGTCTGCGTTGTATCATTCCAGAAAAAATCAAG
>RFHA01000368.1 GCA_003696565.1 Chloroflexota bacterium | reverse complement strand
GATCAGCGCAGCAGTGGGGGCATTGGTCATCAGCCTACAATATGCGTGGAGCTTCCTCATCGCCAACGATCTCGTGCGCGCCATCTATACCCAAGCGCACCCTTCACGCCTTGCCCAATGGACGCTGACCTTGCTACCCACGCCTTATGTTTTGGTGATCGTGTTAGCGTTGTTATTTTAACTAAAGTTTGAGAGGGAAAAATTCATGACACTGATCCGACTGTTGTATATTAGCCGTGCGACCCAACCCATGAACGCCGATGCGATTACGGAGATTTTGATCGCCGCCCACCGCAACAATCATCCGCGCGGGGTGACGGGGGTGCTGCTCTATCAAAATCAGTTCTTCGTCCAAGTGCTAGAAGGCAAGCCCGATGATGTGCAATACATCTTTGATAAGATTAAAAACGATCCGCGTCATAGCAACGTCACCGTCATTCAGCAGAACCCGATCAAGAAGCGCGGTTTTCCGACGTGGAGCATGGGCTTTAAAAATTTGGACGAATTGAGCGGCGAAGATGCCGAAAAGTTGCGCGATTTTCTTGAAGCGCCCATCACCGAAGAAGACTTCACTGAACAGCGTCCCATTCATCTCACCGCGTTGGTGGATCGCGTGATGGCACTTTACGCCGCCGAAAATTAAACTGTACATCATGTTGTGGGGCGCGTGCATCTCACCATGCACTTCGCCAACCTGCGATGGCATTTTGTGGGGGGATTTTGGGCGCGCTGACGAAACTCGTCGCCGTAAGGGAAATTGCAAAGAGAATGGTTATGGAAGAAATGTTCTACAAAACGCGCCAACATCCTCATCACGCCACGCTTTCGCCCCGATTTGAAACTCCCCCGCGTTTGCGTGCAGCCACCGAGTTTCAAATGGCGGGGGCAAAAATAGGCGTTTGGGGGGTAGGGCGGCGAAAAAAACGCGCACCAGAATGCCCAAATTTCAATTTTGACGAATCGCTTGACAAAAATGGTCAAGCTGTGGTACATTATCTGCAACGGTTGCAACCAACCCCTTTCCGAACGAGGAATTGAAACATT
>RFHA01000367.1 GCA_003696565.1 Chloroflexota bacterium | reverse complement strand
GAAACCGTCTCAACCTTGATGCCGCGCATCGTCCGCATATAGAAGCCAATATGCCCTCGAATGTGTTCATAGCCTTGCTTCACATCTTCATAAACCCACGCCACATTCTCGATGCGGCCATCTTCAGTGTCTAGATCAATCCAAAAAGACACGCCTTTATAAGGACAGGTATAAGTGCGTGCTGTCCGCGTCAATTTATCTAGACGGACGCAACGCGGATCGAAATAATATGTCCCTTCTAGGACAATCACATCTTGATCGAGCACACCTTCAGCCAAAATTTCATCAGTCTGTCGATCCCGAATGATCACTTTATTCGTCATCTGCAATGTTCCCCTTCATTGAACAAACTTTCAATATAATTACCTCTCAAAGCGCTCAAAGGCTCAATAACATTTTCATTCTTCGTTAAAAATTCGCTAAAAATCAGGCTTTTCTAGGATTTAATAAATTTGTAATCAATTCGCAAGGGCTACGTAAGAGTTCTACCGTAGGCTTTTGAACATGTTGAACATACAAAAGCATGATACTCAAAACACGATAAAGGAGCAAATGATGTTCAGACGTACATTTACCTTTACACTCATTCTTGGCTTGATGTTGGGCTTGTTGCCCATCGCCAGCGCGCAAGAAGATACCACCACCTTCACCATCCGACTGACCAATCTCTCGCAACCATTGCCGATCACAGAAGCGGGAGTGTTTAATACGCCCATCGATGGCAACGAACCCGCACCCGCCTTCCCCAACAGCGCCTACAGCTTTGATGTGCACGGTGTGCCCGGCGATGTGCTCAGTTTTGCAACGATGTTGGTGCAAAGTAACGACCTCTTTTTCGCGCCCGATCCTGCAGGCATTCCGCTATTTGACGAGATGGGCACCCCCATTGAAGGAGACATCACCGCACAAGTGTTGTTGTGGGATGCTGGCACTGAAGTAAATGAAGCGCCCGGCGAGGGCCCCAATCAAGCGCCGCGCCAAACTGCTCCCAACACAGGCGATGACGAGATGGGCGTAGTGGGTGAAGTCAATGACGGCTTTAGTTACCCAGCTGTCACCGAGTATATCCGTGTGACTATCGTCCCCCACACCGACATG
>RFHA01000366.1 GCA_003696565.1 Chloroflexota bacterium | reverse complement strand
TATTTATCTGGCTTTCAGAATGTAGGCGGGTCGTATGGTTAACAGCACGCACAAGGTTTGTGAAACAGTTATAAATGGATTGGAGATTGGGAGATTGGGAGATTGAAGCATGTAATACCCTGTCACCCAATTGTCAGCTACCTGTATGGCCTGAAAATGCCTGCCTGCACCGGAAAAGTTGCACATTAAGTACAAACAATTTATCTTACAGTGTTGTACTATCCCGTAAATTAATATTTTCGATAAAACCTTGCGCCAGATGAGGCGCACGCTAAGCTAATGGCATGAAAAAACAACATGTCCAACTTGGCAAAGATGACGGCAGCGGCAAAAATCCTTTGATAAAAATGACCCAAACACCGCTGCAACAGTTACCACAGCGTGCCATCCAATCTCTGAAAGAACGAGGAGTTAAAGGGCTGTGGCAAGACATCTTTAACTATATGCGTTGGTTGCGGCAACAGTAAGCGACTATTGAAACTGAATTCCAATAATAATCATGAAATCCGATAGGTTCAAACCTTCTTCTCAAACAATTGTGCTCCTGAGTTTGCTGTTCAGTAGCCTGCTTTTTTACGCGCTTTTCTGGTCAGGACACCATTACTCCATTGACGGGGTAGTGATGTTTCAATATGCAAAAGCGCTTCTTTTTCAACGGTCATTTGTTATGACCCCCCCTGTCGTTTGGGGAGATTTTTCGTTTACGGTGAGTAAGTGGGCAATTGGTATGTCGCTGGCCTATATTCCCATACTAGCTTTACTAGCAGCTACTATCTATCGGGGGGATCCCACATTTCAGCAGATACCGTATCAACCCGGCAATCCTTTCAATATTGAGCTGTTAATCAATGAGCCATATCGGGCTAGTTCATGGCTCAATCCACTGGTTACAGCCACTACAGTCCTGATACTCTATTTACTGGCCAGACGGCTGAAAATGCCAGCCAATCGCGCGTATCTGGCATCTCTGCTGCTGGGTATAGCTTCACCGGCGGCCGTTTACGCTAAATTTGATTTTGCCCAACCACTGGCTGCCCTGTTACTGTTGCTAACGCTGCTTTTTATGCTGCACTGGCACGGTCACCGCCCATTTTGGTTAGTTCTTGCCGGCTTCTGTCTCGGTCTGGCCAGCCTGACACGCACAGAGTTTTTACTGTTTCCAGCGCCATTCTTGGCAGCAACCGTCTTCTTTCTGCCGCAGACTGAAGGAAATTGGTCGTTCTGGTCGCAAGATCGTCTCAGAAACGGTTTGCTTTTTACAACGCCAGTGGGTCTGTTCGTTCTTGTTCATCTGTATCTAAACCAAATCCGTTTTGGCTCTCTACTTTCTGTAGGTTACTCACCAACCAGCGAGTTCAATTTCACTCCGGTTCATATCATCATCGCCTTTATCGGCAACCTGTTCAGTCCCGGTAGGGGGTGCATTGTTTTCTTTCCCTTGACCTTGTTTGCCGGATGGGGCCTCGTTAGCTTGTTCAGAAAAGATCGTTGGGCCGCTTATTTACTAGGTGGTACAACAATTGGGCTCATGCTGCTTTACGCAACCTGGAATGATTGGGGAGGCGGCATTTCGTGGGGACCACGCTTTCTAATTCCTATTCTCCCCTATCTGGTACTGTTGGGGGTCCAAGGCTTCTTTAGCTTACGCTGGCCAATGAACTGGCTGCGGACAGTGGTATTTATTCTATTTATCTTGAGTGGATTCGTAGCCACACTCCAGGGACTGCTGTTTAATTTTTTAGACTTTTTTGGCCAGGCACAACTAACGCCAGAGCAGGTCGTTACCGGTTACTACAACTTTCAATTTCAATATTCACCACTTTTTGCCAGCTGGCAAGGGCTGACAACCCCTGAGCAGTGGGATATCTTTTGGTTGCGCAGCTCTGAATCTCAGCCGGTTTTTCTGATGACAGCTGTTATTTGTATTATCTTACTTAGCTTCACAATAAGCCGGGGGCGGGATCACGCAAATTCCATAACAAATTCGTAACTTGTGTCCTTCCCACATGAGCTGCTTCATTTCTGCGACCCCTTCTTTTTGTTTCTCTTCAGCTTTCTTGCAGCATTGTTTGGGTTGTCTGTTCAATGGCTGTTAGTGTCACCTCTTCACCTAACTGCGATTTCACTAATTCGGCCACCATTTCTGCTATTTGTGAGATATTGTTCATTTGAGACCATCCTCCGCTTTTGTTTGTTGTGGTGACTACACAATAGCGGTTGATGGTCTCATGACAAATTCACTGACAACTTGTTCGTGCCCCTTGCACCTGGGTGCTTGCCGAAGGGGATAATCCATTGCACAATTGCAAGCATGTTAGTGGCTACGTGTGTCATTAAACTACGGCTGGACGGTGTTTATTC
>RFHA01000365.1 GCA_003696565.1 Chloroflexota bacterium | reverse complement strand
GTATAAGTCACCGTTGCGTTTGGATCAGCCGATGCGGGGCTGGTTTGTCCATCACCAAAATCCCAGGCGTAGGTGTAATTCCCGCTGCCATTGGTCGCTGACCCAACCAGGGTAACCGTTGGATCATCAGGTGTTGCTTGGCTAATGCTGAAATCAGCTGCGAGTGGCGGGGCAGGCGGTAAAACAGTAACCGGTTGTGTGACAGTTTTTTCATTACCTTCTGTATCGCGCACTGTTAATGTAATAGTGTAAGTCCCGGCAGCCGCATATGTCACACTTGTCGCAGGAGAGCTTTGTCCAAGCAGTTGTTGTCCATCACCAAAGTCCCAGCTATAAGATGAATATGTGCCAGACCCACCACTGACAATTGCACTCACATCTAATGTCAAAGAATCATTAGAACGAGGCACGGCGGATATACTAGCCAGAATCGGGTTCCCAACGGTAATTTGCCTTGTTACTGTATCAGAACCTCCAGGACCTGAAACTGTCAAAATAACATTATAGGTGCCAACATTTGTAAATTGATGAGAAGGACTTTCCTCCGAACTTGTGCTACCATCACCAAAGTTCCAATTATAACTTGTAATCTGTCCACCTGTAGATTGATTAGCAAATTGAACCGTTAATGGGGCTGGACCACTAACTTTATCTTGTGTGAAAGCAGCAATAGGTGGATTTGCGCTATTGACAACGATTCGACGCGAAACGCTTGATGTGCCACCAGGACCAGTTACTTCTAAGCTAACGTTGTAAGTCCCGGGGTTAGTGAATGTATGGGCAGGGCTTTGCTCATTACTGGTTGTCCCATCACCAAAATTCCAAGTATATGTATCAATTTGTCCACTAGATTGATTAGTGAATTGCACATTGAGCGGTGCGTTACCTGATGCAGGACTCAGCGCGAATGCTGCAATGGGACGTGGGATAACCGGTGTATTTGTTGGCACTGGTGTGGGAGCACGATTTTGCACTCTAACACCATTAACAACAACTGTTCCCCAATCAGTGCCGTCACGAAGAAATACACGCAACCTTAATTGGTAAACGCCATCTGGTATTACAGTTGTATTCCATATACCTAGCAAACCATTAAATATAGGAGATTGCACAGCACCAGTGATGGGATACCATAAGTTTGCACTATTCGGGTCTGGTCCATATTCTAGTTGATATTGAAGAAATTGCGGATGAGTAGCTGAACCAATTACCTGAACATTTCCAGAAACAACGTTACCAGGTATAGGGGATAATATAAAAATACTTACTGGCAATGGTGTAGCTGTAGGTGGTTGCGGGGGGAGTTGGGCAGTTGCAACTGGCAAAAAAACAGAAGTAGCCGGCAACGGCTGGAAGGGAGCAGTTGTTGGTACTGGCAGCGATGTTGGCGCATTTGCAACCACAGTTCTGGTTGGTTGAGATGTTGCAGATTGGCTTGTTGGAACATCAGTAATAACCAATTCCTCTGGCTCTTCGTTATTAGACGCTCCCAAGTTACAAGCACTTGCCAGCATCATGATCATTATTGCCAGAAAAAAAAGCCTGGCTATTGAGTAATCTCTCATACTTTCTCCTCGGTGTTGTGAATTCAAAATATCTCTTACTCATTATAACCCAACATTAAAATATCAAACCTGACGGACACACAACGGATTACGGTTGTCTATTATTATGGACTTGACCAACTCAAAGCGAAACAGTAGAATACACACCAACTAAGCCCCATTCGTCTAGCGGCCCAGGACGTTGCCCTCTCAAGGCAAAAACAGGGGTTCGACTCCCCTATGGGGCAAATAAAAAAAGCACTGCTTTGAAATATAGCACTGCTTTTTTTATAAATTAATTTACTCATGATAAGGTTACTTATCACGGAGTAATCACGCTTCAGGCACTATGATTTGATAGATAGCCACAATGAACTGTGTGCTATATGCAAATCGACTCGAACGGTCCCCTAACTTAATTGGCTCCGGATTACAACATTAAAAGATGAAACATATCTAAATGCAGCGCAATTATAGTGGCTAATAGTTCTAATAGTTAAAGAGGCTGGCATCGTGTTACCAAACCTCTTTAGCCAGATTGATTTCAATAATACATTCTCAGTGCAGTTTATTGTGTTCAGCCCACTAACTGAATACCGGAGAATTGGTTCAGGATGGCCAACCGAAGCAAATGCCAAATATTGAGCAATGTAAGAGAGCAACTTCAACCACTGGTTCTGCC
>RFHA01000059.1 GCA_003696565.1 Chloroflexota bacterium | reverse complement strand
GGTTGTTTTCCTGCTAAAACCAAGGGGATTGCCTCGGATTGGGCGACATATGTATAGGCATATAATAACTGATTAACCTGTTTACGAACATCAAACCCACCTAAATACAGCACAAATTGATCTGGTAAGTCATATTTCTGTTTAACAGCTGCGTCTTTTTCTGCTCCAATCCGCGGATGAAACACCTCATCCACGCCAAGATATGTTGTGGTGATTTTTTCTGAAGGGATATTCAGATGCGCCATAATATCAGCTTTGGATGTGTCACTGATGGTGATGATATGTGCAGACCCACTAGTAGCCGCACTAACCAGAGATGTATATAGTCGATTAAAAAAGCCGGTGGCATACTCTGGCATCACAAGCGGAATAACATCGAGAACGGTAGTGACGAGTTTAGCAGGAGAGGCAAGAGGCGGTGCCCAATACGGAACATGAGCAATATCTGCACCACATTGCCCAACCATACTCGGGAAAATAGCCTGCTCAAACAAAACTTTACCAAGTTTGCCTTTTTGCCCGGTGGTCGAAATGAGATTCACATTTTTAGGTACATCATCCGGTGAGGCGTTGTGTGGCGGCAGCACAAGTGTTAGTTGTAAATCCGGCGCGATCCGTCGTAACTGATGAAGCAATCGCCGGATATATTGCCCGCTACCTGTGTGTGGTTGATCCCAAAACCAGCCATTAAATGCAATGTGCATGCGCGTTTCCCTACAGTAATAGATAACATGCCAACGAGTCTAGCATTAATATGTGGGATAGCCAACGCCGCTCAGTATCAAATCAACAATCATCTAAACAAAGATTTATCATGCCTCAGCAGTGTTGTCGATGAGATAATAGGTGTAAACACCTGTCCACACCTATTTTTATCATAGTCTGAAATTAGAGTTGGTCGTGCAAGTCTTGGATTGTGTTCTCAATCAATTCAACTGCCTGACCAAGCGTTTGGGCATCAAAGGCAAATTTAACCCCTGCCGCCTGGTATAATTGTGGGATACTCCGTGTACCGCCTAATGCGAGTGCCTGGCGATATTGCTTAACAGCCTGTTGTTGGTCTTTAAGTGCATTTGCCCAGACTTGCACCGCGCCTAATTGTGCTAAGCCATATTCAACGTAATAGAACGGGTAGCGGAAAATATGTTGTTTACGGTGCCAGCCGGTTTTCTTTTCATCATCCAAGCCGCTATAGTCTAACCGCATGAAGCGATCCCAAAGCTCGCCCCATTTTTCATCACAAGCAGCCGGGTCTTTGGCAGCATCACCGCTTGTATATGCCCAGAGTTGGAAACCATCCACCACAGCCATATAGGGCCAAAAGAAAATGATATTCTCCAGATGTTCGATGCGGTCTCGTGCGGCTTCTTCTGCTGTATAATATCCCCCAAATTCTTGCGTGAGGTATGGCGAAGCAAGTAACTCCATCGCCATGGATGCCACTTCGGCAAATTCAATAGGATAATTCCGTTGTTGCATATATGGCAAGTTGTTCATCACTTCAAAACCATGGAAAGCATGCCCTACCTCATGTAACAAGGTACGTACATCATCACGCTTACCAACCGCATTCATAAAAACAAAAGGCGTACCAGTGTGGGGGTAAGTTGTGCAATATGCACCGGGACCTTTGTTTTTACGGTTGGGTAAATCCATATAGCCACCTGCACGCATCTTGCCGTAATAGCCACCAAGTTCTGGGTCAACATGAGTGAAGATTGTCTCAGCTTTTTCTGCAAACTCATCAATCGTTTGCCAGGGGCGTAAAGCCGGTTTGCCGGAAGTATCCACATTAATATCCCAAGGACGTACTGAATCAATACCCAAACGTTGACGACGACGTTCATTTGCACGTTCTGCTGCCGGAACAACTACTTGTTCAATAGCGCGGTGGAATGTTTCGCAATCTTGTGGCGTATAATCAAATCGCTTGAACTGCTTCCAACGGAAATCACGATAGTTATCAAAACCAGCATTGGCTGCCATCTCTTGGCGAACATCGAAGAACATTGTCCACAGATTATTAATCGCCTCACGGTCTTGCAGCCAACGGGTCATCATTAACCGCCATGCTTGTTCCCGCTTGGTTCTGTCTTGATCTTGAAAAACTTTCTTAAGCTGCTCTAAAGTCAGTTCTTCCCCATCCCATTGAACCGTTTGTGCGCCGGTGATCTTGGCATATTCCATGCCTAATGCTTGTTCACGCACCTGGAGGGGGATATTTTCTTCTCGGAAGAGTTCAATATCCGCCTGCATTTTTTTAAGGGGGACATCGAAGTTATCCGGTTTTAGCCCACTTTCAACTAATTTTTTATTCAGGCGGTTATTCGCTTCACTCATTTTGGGGAAGACGGTGGCATACAAGTTTTTAAGGTAGGCTTCGGCTTGTTCATCAGCAGTGTTTTGAGTTGTAGCAACCTGGGCACGGGCAAAGTTTTCCCACAATAATGCACCTAAGTTTGACCAATCCGCCATCCATTGATTCAAGGTTTCTTCCGTTAGTTCACGGGATTCCAGTTCCTCAAAATAAGGCTGGATGTCATCCCATGTCCAATCTTTAATGTCTTCAATTTTTTCTGGTAATTGCATGAGTTTAGCCTTTTAATAAATTTTCAACGGTTTAAAAAAATAACCCGTGCTATGGCACGGGTCAAGCTATACTTATCCAATTTTCAGGTTTAATCAGATGTTTTTTGTAGTTTTTGCATAACAGTGTTGATCGCATGGAATAACTGCTCGCTCGTAAATGGTTTGACAAGATAAACATCAACCGATTCAATATCACCTTTGGCACGGTTAATCATATCTTTACGCGCGGTTGTCACAATCACCCCAAAATTACCGGCACCATACTGTGTTTTGGCATAATCCAAAACTTCCCACCCATCAATATAAGGTATGTTCAAGTCTAGTAAGATCAGATCAGGTTGGTTTACCTCTAAGTAATCAATGGCAAGTTGCCCATTTGAAGCATGGAAAACATCCATATCTAATCTATCTAAGCGAAGCATCATCAACTGTGCCAAAGCTGGATCATCCTCAATTAAAAGAACTTTTGTCATTATCCCCTCTTAATGAATATGTGTCACCAACTTAATTTATTTTAGAGCATATTTTATTGCAAATCGTCAACATTGAGGATTTTTTACATTTTTCATGGAATCACACGGTTATTGAGCATATCATTAACCGATTTTACTAAACGCCTCAATTCTTCCTCTAGGTCTTGCGGAATACCATCCAGAATAGCTGCCTCACGAAATAGGTCACGCGCTTCACGAATTTTGTCCTGCCCTTCTCTAAGATGCCGCAACCCGGCGCGTAGATGATCACGTGCATGTCGGCTGTTGGGGCTAGTATATTGATTAGGAAAATCCCAACCATGAATCGCTGCAACTTGCTGCAATTGAAATAAAAACGCATCAACAGTCTCAATCTGCATCGCAGCCCCTTGTTGTAATAAATCTTGCAAAGCTGGGCTAAGGGTAGGCTCTATACCAAAGTCTAAGCTGGTAATATCCTGATAACGTGCTTCTACTTCTGTTTGATTACTCGGTTGGGGGCGTAATACAGTTTTTTGTGGAGACAATCCGGTAAAAATCGGATACAAAATACCAACACATAAATTATGTATATCCATCTTAAAATATTGACTGTTACTGGCATGGCTTTGTAATTGACGAGAACTATTTAGATCAATAATCTCTAGCTTATATCCATCCCAATAAACGTGTTCTAATTTATGGTCAAGATAAACAATGCTCTGCCGATGTGCCATTTGCAGCAAATACGCAAATTGAATTGCCAAAGCTAAACCCTCTTCCGTAGGAAGCCGCCAGCGGGTATTCTGCTGTGTGGGCTTCATCAGGTAAAAAAGATTTTTGGTACGTGGTAAATTGGTCACGGTGAGGTAAGGTCGCCAATGGGTGTAATCTGGCAGAGCTTGGGCAAATGCTGTTACATCGCGCCCGAAAGATACAATATCCCCCTCGTGAGGAGCTTCGCTATGGCTGCTAATATATCCGCAATCCAGCAAATCCACCACATGTGGGCTATCTTTTAACTTCAATAGTAATTCTGCTTCATTAATGAACGCGCGGAATTCCCATAAAACATCCCCATCATCCATCAAGTGCTCAGTCCGCATTACCTTAAAGGCAACGCTTTGCCCAGTGCGTAAGTCCTGAGCGTCTAGCACCCGTGCATAGTGCCCAAGGGCAAAGGTATCAATAAAATTGTCAATTCGGTATAACTCAGTCAAATTTGTCATCACTTATAACAACCCGTTACAAAATGAGGGTTTTTCTTGTTTGATTTTAGCAATTAGGTCTATAATGAAACCAGAGTATTTACAACAGTCAGTTGCAAGGAGACCGGGTATGTATCATCCGGGACACGGCATTCGTCTACGCGGTAGCGGACACACCCATACTGGGCAGGTTCGAGATAATAACGAGGATAGTATTCACTTATGGACTCCTCAAGAACATATTGTGTTAGCAGTCGTTGCTGATGGCATGGGCGGCGCAGTAGCAGGAGAAGAAGCTAGTCGGATTGTCATTGAAACCATACAAGCCGGTTTAACACAAGCCATTGAACGACCACCAGAAGATTATAACACAATGTCAGAACGCGACCTGGTCCACGCACTGACACACACAATTCAGCAGGCAAATTCTAATATATTTCAACAAGCCACAGAAAGCCCCGAATTAAAAGGTATGGGCACAACTGTGACCCTAGCAATTGTCCGTAACACGCATATTGTTGTTGGGCATGTTGGGGATAGCCGCGCTTATTTGGTAAACGGTAATACCGGTGAAATTTCACAAATTACCAATGACCATAGCTTCGTTCAAGCCTTAATTGATGGTGGGCATATTACCCCAGAAGAAGCGGAAAATCATCCAATGGGGAATGTGTTATATCGTGCGTTAGGTCAGGCGCAGGATGTTGAAGTTGATATTTATTATGAAACACTACAAAACAAAGATCGTTTAATTCTGTGTTCAGACGGCTTGACCACACACGTCAAAGCACGCGAGATTGCAGAATTAGCCCTGCAATATGATGATCCAGATGTTATCAGCCAAAAGCTGATTGAATTAGCAAATTCACGTGGCGGACGGGACAATGTGAGTGTCATCGTCGTGATTATGGATAAAGATCAAGACGACGATGATTCTGACGATACTGACAGTGAAATTGACATGAACGCCACTAAACCCACACGTCCAGAAGCCCTAGGGGAAGCCATTGAACGAGATCAGATCAAACGTGCCACGCAAGAAACGCATATGGTAGACTTTGCCGCACAAGATACCCGTGTCTTAGGGGCTTCTGGTGAAGGGCGTGACCCTTCTAAAGCCAGACAGTAGCATTGTTCGTACAACTTTGTTTCTTGTTGTATAATTGGTTGCGAGACCGTTTGTTTTGACAACAAGGGACAGAGTTCATGTCGGAAAGTGGATGGCATAAGCCACAAACCCCTGGATCATGGCGCGAGCCAGAGGACAAAAGACAACCCACAACATGGCGTGTTTCAGCCTTGCCGCAAAATCTTACTGAACAGCCACAAGAAGAAGGTGGTTGGCATCGCCCAGCAGCCGATGACACTCCATATACATCCGATGACGTAATTGAAATTCGTCCAGAGGATGAGATATTGTTGCCTCCAGATGCACAAAAGGTAGATACAGCACCGGAAGATGTCATCACGGCAACCCAATCCCCCTCTAGTGCGCCAGAACCTGTTGCACCGGAAGACCTGATGTACATGATTGAACACATTGATGAACAAGAGGAAGCTGATGACTTTAACACTGTTGGTTTCCAAGAATTAATTGCGCTGGCTTCCCTTGCAGAAACTGAAATTAGTGGAGATGTGGTTGAGGGTGAGATGTCACCAATCTCGCCGGATTTGGTCTTAAAAGCAACAGACGGTGAAGACTCTGAAGAACTTAACCTAGCGATGCTTTCCCCAGCAGAGCGCATGATGTTACAGAACCAGCAAACTCAAATTTTGCAAGGGGAAGTTATTGAAGACAGTAGTGAAGTTGATCCCGCAGCTTATGCGCGTCAGCAAATGCAAGCGTTGATAAGTAGCACGCCTGATGTAACACCACCGGCTGATGAGATAGATGATGACGCGCTTGATCCGGCGGCTTATGCGCGTCAACAAATGCAAGCATTGATGGGAGAAACCGCCGCGCCTGATGAAGCGGATACATTCGCAGCAGAAACTGATGATCCTGGTGCTTATGCGCGCCAACAGATGCAATCTTTAATGGGGGATGCAGACAGCGCAGGTGATTATACACCCCCACCCCAAGCAACTGAGCCGCTAAACCCTCGTGAACAAGAACTTGCCCGTAAATTCCGTGCAACAGAAGAACAAGTGCGGCAATTAAGAGCGTTATATCAGGCAGGGCAATTGACCGAGGAAGATTTCATCAATCAATTGCGTGATCTGATGATCCTGGATGATGATCAGGTTTGGTGGATGATGGGGGTTGAAACAGACACCTGGTACAAATCAGAGAACAATCAATGGATTGAAGCAGTCCCGCCTGTGTTAGAAAAACAACGCAATATGGAACGCGGTTCGCGCACTGGATTAGGGACAAGCGGAGATGACTATGGCTCATTGGCATATTTACCGGATGATGCCGAATATACCCCACCGCAAACCGATGGGATTGAACTAGATGAGAACTTTATGCCGTTGCCGCGTCAGGTGCCGCTGGATGACCCAGAAGCCACCATTCCTAATCAAGGCGCGTTTCGTATGGGGGCACAACCAACAGTCCCTAGCCAGGCATATACTGAACAAACTGTCCGGGCGACACCGATTGACTACAACAATGCTGGTATCGCCTCACCAATTGAATCGACCGAACCACCAGATTATGACGCAATCGAAGATGATACTGGTGAGGAATATGAACAAGCCGTTAAACGTCGGCAGAACACACTCGCGCGTACAATCGCCCTTGTCGGCATTGGTGTCACTGCAATCACTTTTTTGATTGGGGCTGCCTTTGTGGCGATGGCAGTGCTTTGGTATAACGGCATTGCGGATCAATGGCAAGAACAAATTGCCAATTTGCGTCAAACTGGCTC
>RFHA01000364.1 GCA_003696565.1 Chloroflexota bacterium | reverse complement strand
TGCCTTGAGCGGCGACGACCTGCAAAAACTCAAAGACGCGGCGCAATCTCCTGCTATTCAGAAAGCATTCGCCTACTTTGACGAGCAGGGAATTACGCTGAATAATCTGGCCGCTGAGTTGCGCGAAGACTTTGCGCCGGAACGCTGCCTGACGGTCAACTCCAAATCCGACAGCGAAGAAAAACAAATTCTGGTCAACTCGCTGGAAGAAGCCAGCAACCCTATCCGCGCCATTTTTGCTGTGGACAAACTCAACGAAGGCTGGGACGTGCTCAACCTGTTCGACATCGTGCGCCTGTACAACACTCGCGATGCCAAGAAAGGCGTGCCCGGCAAGACCACCATCTCCGAAGCCCAACTCATCGGGCGCGGCGCGCGCTATTTTCCCTTCCAGCTATCAGGCAATCATACCCCGCCTGACCAGCGCAAATTTGATACCGATCTGGACAACGAACTGCGCACACTAGAAGAACTGTACTACCACAGCGCCCACAACCCGCGTTACATTGACGAACTGCACACCGCCCTGGTGCAAACAGGCATTATGCCGCCCCGACAAAGAACCATTCATTTGCGCGTCAAGGATGCCTTCAAGCAGACCGACTTCTGGCAAAACGGCGCCATCTTTGTCAACAAACGCATCCGCAAAGACCGGAGCGGTATTTTGGGACTCAACCAGATCGAGATCACTCAACGTCATGCGTACCGGTTGACGACCGGCTACGCTGCCGAAACCGCCATTCTGGAAGCAAGCCAGACACAGGCAAATCAAACCAACACCCAGGCTTACAATTTGCGCAATTTTGGGATTCATCTGGTTCGAAAAGCTCTAAACCAACTGGATTTCTACCGCTTCGCCAACCTGAAGAATTTTTTTCCCCACCTCAAGTCTATTCATGATTTTATTACTTCAGATGATTACCTGGCCCAGGTCATCATAGATGTGACCGGTACGCAAGCACAATTACAAACTCTGTCGCCTGAAGAGAAACTGCGCATTGCGGTGGCAGTGTTGGAAAAAATCAGCAAAGAAATTCAATCCAACGTGCCGGAATACGAAGGCACGAAGGTTTTTGAACCATTGGCCATCCAGTACTGCGTGAAGGATAAGACGCTCAATATTGCTCTCAATGACGGCAGCGACCAGGAGTTTGGCGTTGCCATGAGCCAGACAACCAACCTGACCTTGCAGTTGGATTTGAGCAGCGAAGCCTGGTACGTTTACGACGAAAACTACGGCACGTCCGAGGAAAAGCATTTAGTCCGGTTCATCCACAGCGCATTACCAAATTTGCAGAAAAAGTACAGCGAGATTTATCTACTGCGGAATGCCCGTCTGTTCCAGCTTTATCGCTTCTCCGATGGAGCGGCCCTGGAACCGGATTTCGTTCTGTTTGCCATCGAAAAGCATACCCAAAAGGCCATCATCTATCAGTTGTTTATTGAACCCAAAGGCGGTCATTTGCTTTCAAAGGACAAATGGAAGGAAGATTTTCTGAAGGAAATAGAGCAGGAAGCAAAGATTCAGGTGGTTTACGCAAACAAGGATTTTCGTCTTGTCGGCATGCCGTTTTACAATGAAACACAAAGAAAGAGTGAGTTTGAAACGGCGTTTAAGCAAGCTCTAGCCATTTGATGGTGAGAAGCTCCGATCCCCCAAAAAACAAAGCGCGCAAAGGAGCACATTCAGCCCTTTGCGCGCTTTGCTGTTTGCTTTCAGCCGCTACCGCTCCGGCCCAAAGCCAAACGGGAACAACGGGTCAGCCACATCCGGCAGGTCGTCGGCGGAGCGGGGCCAGGTGTAGGGGAGCTTGCCGGTAAACGGCCGTATCCCAAACAACCCATCCACAACGCCCTGT
>RFHA01000001.1 GCA_003696565.1 Chloroflexota bacterium | reverse complement strand
GATGTGGATTTTGAGCCAATTGTTGTAGCATGGGACGTGGCAACCGGGGAACGGGTTTTGCTTGGTCAATATCGGCAATGTAGCCGTGTGCCGGATTTAATCCGTATGAGTGCGGATGGTTCAACATTGATTATTGGATGTGATACAGGTTTAGATTTTTGGAGGATAAACCCATGAACATATCTATGTTTCACAAATTGTATGATTACCACTTTCACATTAATCGACGGGTTTGGGATGAATGCATTATGGCACTGGATGATGAGACATTCATCAAAGAATTGCCATATTCAATTGGTTCGATACGGAATCATTGTATTCATTTAATTGGCGTAGATCGGCGGTGGTTTGGGCGGATTCAAGGACTTGACCCAATACCAGCGCGTCTCAAGCCGGAAGAACACACCACGCGGGCACAAGTTCGTGCCACATGGAACATCGTTGAAGATGAAATGCGTTCTTGTTTGAAGCAACTCACAGAGGATGATTTAACGCGCGTGATTACTTATGATATGCCACATCGTGGTGGGATGAAGCAAAACGCCGTATGGGAGATTCTATTGCATGTGGTGAATCATGCCACAGATCACCGTGCGCAGATGCTTGCCATGTTACATCAATTAGGTGCGCCCACTTTGGAACACGATTTTATTTTGTATTTGTGGGATTATCCAACTAGTTAAGCGAACAGTGGCATGATACACCAAAAACCATCACAATATAGTAAATTAGGATAGTAGGTAGAAGGGTGAGTATTATGCTGGCAATCGCACACGCTTGCGCTGTGATTGGGCTAGATGGGGTGCTAGTAGAAGTACAGGTGGATTTTAACCCCCGTGCCGGGCTACCCTCATTTGCTATTGTGGGGTTGCCGGATTCTGCTGTTAGGGAAAGCCGTGAGCGTGTACGAGCAGCAATCAAAAACTGCGGTTTGCAATTTCCGAATAAGGCATATGTTGTGAATTTATCTCCGGCGGATATTCCTAAACATGGTCCATCCTACGACTTACCGATTGCAGTTGCCACATTAGCGGCAACAGATCAAATTCCGTTGCATCAGCTAGAAAATGCGTTATTTATTGGTGAGCTTTCATTGGATGGGCGAGTGCGACATGTAAAGGGTGTTCTACCGATAGCATACGCAGCACAACAAGCCGGGTATCATGCGCTATATGTACCGGTAGAAGATGCACCACAAGCAGCATTGGTGCGTGGCATTGATGTTTTCCCTGTGGAGACATTGGGGCATTTGGTAGAACATCTTTATGGGTTATGCCCTATTTCACCTTATGAAGCGGATCCGTTGATTTTAGAGATGCCGCCGCCAGATGATGTAACGGATTTTGCAGATATAAAAGGGCAGGCACATATCAAACGGGCGATGGAGATCGCTGCTGCTGGTAACCATAACATGCGGATGGTCGGTCCGCCGGGGGTGGGTAAAAGTCTTTTGGCACATGCGATGCCAGGGATTTTGCCACGTATGAGCCTAGAGGAAGCCTTAGAGGTCACACGCATATATTCCGTGGCAGATTTGCTAGACAGCCGTCATCCTTTGATGCGACATCGCCCCTTCCAAAGTCCACATCATACAATTAGCCAAGCAGGGTTGGTCGGTGGGGGAACGCTTCCAAAGCCTGGGGCGATTAGTTTGTCGCATCGTGGTGTGTTGTTTTTGGATGAGATTAATGAGTTTTCATCCAACGTGTTGGAAGTATTGCGCCAACCGATTGAGGATAAAGTGGTGACAATTAGCCGCGCAAAAGGATCGTTAACGTTCCCGGCGAATTTTCTGTTGGTTGCAGCACATAACCCTTGCCCGTGTGGTTATTTAGGTGATCCAGTGCAATCGTGTACTTGTACACCCAATCAGATCACACGATACCAGGCGAAGTTATCCGGCCCATTGCTAGATCGTATTGATATTCATGTTGAGGTGCCGCGTGTGGATTATAACAAACTGATGAGCGATACACGTGAAGAATCGTCATCAGCTGTGCAGGCGCGGGTAGAAGCTGCCCGTGATATTCAGCGCGGGCGGTTTGCTAATTTGCCAGGGTTATATGCTAATGCGGATATGGGTGTGGGGGAAATTCAACAATTCTGTATTATGTCTGCTGATGCCCGCACCCTCTTGGAGCTGTCTGTCCGGCGGATGCATCTAAGTGCGCGGTCGTATCATCGTGTATTGAAATTAAGCCGCACCATCGCTGACCTTAACGGCAGCGAATATATTGAAGTGAATCATGTGGCAGAAGCAATACAATATCGCCCAAAGTAATATTGTGGTGAATGTTCAGTCCAATTTAACTAAGCGGCTATAAACAGGGTGTTGCTTTAAGGCTATGATGTGATGGGTATTTATCACATAGAAAGCCAAGTATGGAACTTTTTGGTCAATTAGCGGCAGTTGCTGCTGCACTTTCTTTTAGTGTTACATCAACATTTTTTACTTTAGCAGGCAGGAAATATTCCCCAACTATTGTTATGCAAGGGAGCTTACCCGTTGGGCTGCTGTTTATTTTATTATTGCACTGGGGGACAACTGGGGGGATTTATCCAGCTACTGAGCCATCTCGCTGGGTCTATTTGAGCATTTCCGGCATGATCGGCTTGTGGTTAGGGTCTATTTCTGTTGTGAATGCTTTTGCTTTATTGGGTCCACGTCTGACACTTTTAATTTCATCATTAGCCCCAGTATTTAGTACGATTTTGGCTTGGATATTTCTTCATCAAGCGTTAGAAATGACCACGCTTTTGGGTATCGCTATCACAATAGGCGGGATCACCTGGGTTGTTTCAGATAAAAATCAAGATTTGCGGCGGAACTTATCTGCCAAGCAATTCCGTTTAGGCATTCTGTTTGCATTGGGTGCAGCAGTAGGGCAAGCTTCTGCTTCTGTACTTTCTGCTCAGGGGTTAAAACCGAACCTAGATACCCTATTAGCGGCGATGCATACCCCTATGAAACTGGTTATGCAAGATAGTATTGCGGATTTTTTGGCGAATCCGGCAGGTTTCAACCCATTAACAGCGAGTCTGATGCGTTTAACTGCCGGTATGACTGCGATTTGGTTGGTTGCGTTGTTGCGTGGTACGGCGTTGGACACATTACGGACATTAGTGACTCATCGGGTTGCTTTAGGGCAGTTGTTGGTTGGGGCGGTTGCTGGTCCGGTGTTGGGTGCATCGTTGATGTTGGTGGCATTACAAAACGCGCCAGTTGGAATTGCTTCGACATTATCAGGCATTACGCCTATCTTTCTGATCCCTGTTGGGCGTTTCGTCTTCGCAGAACAGATTACAAAACGTGCTATTATTGGAACATGCATTACTGTGATGGGAACTGCGATTCTATTTTTATGAGGGGCTGCGATGACAAAACATGAGGCATCAGCATACAATCGATTGCGACGTTTGCAAGAATTGAGCCGATCCAACATGCCGGCAGTGATGGCACAGCGTGCCACAAGCACATTCACATTGCATGATGAACCCCCGCCACAGAACGCAACGGCTCGTGTGTTGGTTGTGGTGTATCCACAAGACCCTTTTATGGGGGAGCCAGAAGTGCGGACGATGGATGCCGCAGATATTCGCCCTGGACTGGTTAATTCACGGATACGTATACAAGGGGATGTGTCTGTGATGCCAGATGAAGAAGGGAATTATCTGTATTGGGTGGGTACGTCAGAATTTGACCAGGTGAATGCCTTTTATTATACGACATTCACACTAAGAATGTTTGAACGATACGCTCAGCGCGCACTGCCTTGGGCGTTTCCTATGCCGCGCATTACTGTAGACATAACGCTAGATGATGCAATGAATGCGTTTTATAGCGAAAAAGATCGCATGTTGGGGTTTCATAGCTTTCAAGTTAATGGCAGGCGGATTAGCACGGCACAAAGCGCAGATATTGTTAGCCATGAGACAGCCCATGCCATTTTAGATGGCTTGCGTGATCTATATAATGAATCCTTTGGGCTGGGGGCGACGGCGTTCCATGAAAGTTTTGGTGATATGGCGGCGATGTTGGTGGCGTTACATGATGATTCGCTGATACGCCGATTGTTGGATTGGACAGATGGCGATTTGCACCGCGATAATTTTGTCGCATCGGTCGCGGAACATTTGATACAAGCGTTGAAAGATGATCAGATCACGGCGGATGAACAAGTTGTTTATTTACGGAATGCGATTAACTCATTAGCGATTTTGCCGTTTGAAGAACTGCTTTATCAACCACCTGACCCAGAATTTACCTTAGGGCGGCAGCCGCATAACTATTCACGAGTGTTCACTGGTGCCTTTTATGATATTTTTGCGGGCATTTATAATCACTTAAAACAGCACACACCGGCACACATTGCGATCTACCGGGCGCGGGATATTGTGGCGTATCTGCTAGTTTGTGCGGTTGAGCTGGGTCCAGTTGGTGAATTGGATTTCGCGGATATGGCAAAGGCATTTTTGGCAGCGGAAAATGTATATTATGACCGGCGGTATAATCATGTTCTGGTTGATGTGTTTGATCAGCGTCAGATTCTAACGCGAGCAGACGCGGCAGCGTTTATGCGTGAACTAGATACGCTACCAGAAGTATATTTGCCGGATTCGATCAACTCTGCCTTAGCTGCGGCATTATTCTTAGAGGAAAAAGTGTTACCCGCCCTTAAATTGGATGATGTTGCCCCATTGATGCCATTAGCGGCATATCGTAATGCCTCTGGCGATGCTTATTTAACGTATTATTATGCTGAACGTATGGCACTACAAGGTGAGCAATTTCTTGAATTTGATGGGGCAAGTGTCGATTTATATGGTGGGTTATCTTTGATGTTTGATAAGCATAACAAGCTGCGCAGTGTTATCTATCGCCCTATTACAAGTACAGACCGCAAACAGATTAACATATTGGTGGCGGAATTGATCGCTTTTGGGTTAATTACCCAAGACTATGATGCAGACCCAACCAAGCTTAAACATGTGACCCCGCAGGCGTTGATGGTGACTGAACCGCCATCCGCTGCGGGATCAAAGAATACGCATGTTTTGAAATTCCCGGTGATTTTTGATCCGGTTTCTATGCCACATTTAAGCTTGCTGGAGTATTTTAAGCGAATAAAAAGTATATTAAAGAGAAGAACTTAAAGTTTGCAAAATACGCCGCTTATTGTAGACTCAAGGCGCGAAATAATCTTGAGGAGAAAATCAATTTATGGCAAAACGTGCTGAAAAACAGACAAAAGGGACATCTGTTCGTCAACGGCGTGAGGAAAAACGACGTGAACAGATGCGCCGACGCAATTTACAAATTGTCATTGGCATTGTTGTGATCTTGGCAATTGGGGCAATTATATTTTTCTTAGTTAATCAACCGCAGGATGCGCCTATTCCAGAAGGCACGCTAGAACGATATGCTGGTTTGCCACAAGGATTTGATGAAGAAACTGGGTTCCCCATTTTAGGTAATCCTGCCGCCCCGGTACGTGTGGTAGAAGCCTCTAGCTTTTCTTGTTCTGCGTGTGAAGTTTTTCATGATACCATGATCGATGACTTGGTACAGTTGGTGCGCGAGGGCAGAATCTCTTATATCTTTGTGCCGAATCAATTCACTGGGAATATTCAAAATGCGGCGGGGGCGGCACGGGGTGCCATCTGCGCCGGACGACAGGGGAAGTTCTGGGAATTCCATGATATGTTGTTTGATTGGCAAACACGTTTTGGCAACGCGGCATTCTCACAAAATCGGATGGTCAGCGGGGCGGACGCGCTCGGCTTGGATGTGGGGGCGTTTCGCTCTTGTCTGGGCAGTGGGTTTGTGGATGATCTGCTGGATGCTAGTGTGGATTGGCACCGTGAGAACAACATTCAAGGAACACCGACTACTTTTGTAAACGGGGTTTTGGTCTCATCTCAAGATCGTCAAGCTTTATTACAACAGATTGATATTGCTCAGGGGAATCAGCCGCCTGCGCCGCCTGTGGCAGAAACCGAGACGACAGAAACAGATGTGCCAGAGGATGCACCGCAAACCGAAGCAACGCCAGAAATAACACCAGAAGCGACGACCGAAGCGGGGGAATAAAGTCGATCAGCTAGTTTTATATCCGTAATAAAAAACGGGAGGGGCTAAACCTCCCGTTTTTGTGTTTATTGCAACATTTTACGCAGTACGGTTTGTAAGATACCGCCGTTGCGATAGTATTCAACCTCGATGGGGGTATCTAAGCGGACAATTGCTTTAAAGCTCTTGACATCACCTTCCGGTGAAGTGGCGCGCACGGTCACTTTTTGTTTGGGTTGGATGTCATCGGTCAGTTCGGGGAAATCGAATGTTTCATGCCCGGTTAAGCCCAGGGATTTCCAACTTTGCCCATCTTCAAACACAAGGGGGAGTACGCCCATCATGACCAAGTTGCTGCGGTGAATCCGCTCAAAACTTTCTGCGATAACGGCTTTAATGCCTAGCAAGAATGTGCCCTTGGCTGCCCAGTCACGGCTAGATCCCATGCCATAATCCTTACCTGCCAATACAATTAACGGCGTGCCGTCGGCTTTATATTTCATGCAGGCATCATAAATTGACATGACTTCCATGGTGGGGAGATAGTAAGTTACGCCGCCTTCACTACCAGGTACAAGCAGATTACGTAAGCGCACATTAGCAAAGGTGCCACGGGTCATTACTTGGTCATTGCCGCGGCGTGCCCCATAGCTGTTGAAATCTTTACGTTCCACACCCTTACTCATTAAATATTTACCGGCAGGGCTGTCACTGGCAATTGGTCCAGCAGGTGAGATGTGATCGGTGGTGATGGAATCCCCACCCAAGACAACGATCCGTGCGCCAGTGATGGGCTGGATTGGTTTTACTTCCAGCGGCAGATCAATGAAGAACGGCGGCTCCTGGATGTAAGTGCTATTTTCATCCCATTGGTATACTGCTTCATCTGTGCTGGGGATGGCGTTCCAGGCTTCGTTGCCGTTATAGACATTGCTATATTGTTCTTTGAACATCTCCGGTGACAAGCTGGATTGAATGACATCCATGATTTCTTGTTGTGTGGGCCAAATATCCTTGAGGTAAACAGGTTGCCCATCTTTGCCTGTGCCAATTGGCTCATTGTACAAATCAATATCAACAGTACCCGCCAAGGCATAAGCAACTACCAATGGTGGTGAAGCCAGGAAGTTAGCACGTACATCAGGGCTGATGCGCCCAGCAAAGTTGCGATTACCACTTAACACACCCGCAGCAATTAGATCACCTTCATGGATGGCTTCACGGACGGGGTCTGGCAATGGACCACTATTGCCGATGCAGGTTGTGCAGCCATACCCAACGGTATAAAAGCCGATGGCTTCTAAGTATTCAGTCAAGCCGGCTTTGTTAAGGTATTCGGTCACGACTTTTGACCCAGGTGCCAGACTAGTCTTGACATATGGTTTGCGGGTTAACCCTTTTTCTACTGCTTTTTTGGCGACCAAACCAGCGGCAACCATCACAGAGGGGTTGCTGGTGTTGGTGCAACTGGTGATGGCGGCGATAGCAACGGCACCGTGTCCGATTTCAACGCTGTTGCCATTGTTTTTAACTGTTGCTGTGGTGTTCAGTTTTTCTTGTGGGAGGGCAAATCCTTTTGGACCAACCGGTGCTGTCAACGCTGTTTTAAAGCTCTGCTTGACTTCACGCAGTGGGATACGGTCTTGCGGACGCATGGGACCTGCCATGCTGGGTTCAACTGTGCTTAAGTCTAATTCAAGCGTATCGTGGAACAGCGGGTCGGGTGTGTCATCGGTGCGGAAAATGCCTTGTTCTTTGCAATAAACTTCCACCAGCTTGATGAGGTCTTCGCTGCGTCCGGTACGGCGCAAAAATTCAAGCGTTTCATCGTCCACTGGGAAGAAGCCCATTGTTGCGCCATATTCCGGTGCCATGTTGGCAATTGTCGCCCGATCTGGCAGGGTCATGCTGCTTAAGCCTTGTCCATAGAATTCAACAAATTTACCAACAACGCCTTTTTCACGTAGCATTTGCGTGACAACTAACACAAGGTCGGTTGCTGTTGCGCCTTCGGGTAGGCTGCCAGTCAATTTAAAGCCGATGACTTCTGGCATGAGCATGTAAATGGGTTGCCCAAGCATGGCGGCTTCTGCTTCGATCCCACCGACACCCCAGCCAACAACCCCTAACCCGTTGATCATGGTGGTGTGGCTGTCTGTGCCGACCAGTGTATCGGGCAGGGCAACTTTGCCCCCTTGGGAGTCATCAAATAATTGAACAACCTTAGATAAGTATTCTAGGTTGACCTGATGCACGATACCGGTTGCGGGTGGCACAACTTTGAAATTATCGAACGCTTTTTGCCCCCAATGCAGGAACTCATAACGTTCCCGATTACGCTTAAATTCATATTCAGCATTGATTTTAAGCGCATCTGGGCTAGCAAATGCATCGACCTGAACAGAATGGTCAATGACCAGGTCAACCGGCACGAGTGGGTTGATTTTTTGCGGGTCGCCCCCCATACGTACCATTGCACTACGCAGTGCTGCCAGGTCAACAATTGCTGGAACGCCAGTAAAATCCTGCAAGATGACACGGGCAGGGATGTAAGGGATTTCCACATCCATCGGCTTGGTATGATCCCAGTTGGCGATGTTGTGGACATCTTCTTCTGTGACGGCGACCCCATCAAGATTACGCAATGCGTTTTCCAGCATAATCTTGATACTAAAGGGTAACTTATCCACGTGTCCAATTCCGGCATCAATCAGTTTACTTAGGCGATAGATCACCGCTTCGCCGTTGCCGGTGTTGAACGTACCTCTTGCACCAAAACTATCTTTGCCCATATGTTTTTGCCTTTGATTTATTACGAGGAACATCCTCATTGTACCTAAAATTTAAGGGTGTGTCAGGGCATAGTCGTTTATACCAGAGTTGAAAATTTTCTATAGAAGTGGTGTTAAAGGGGGATAGGGGCATAGCGAATATGCTGCCCCTCAAGTTTAATTATGCATTGGGTTGAAATGCTTGGAGCGCGGGCACAGAATGAATGGCGACACGAGCGGCTTGCCGATCAATTCGTTTGATCAGACCGGTTAATACATCGCTAGAGCCGATTTCAATAAATTGTGTAACGCCGGCTATCAACATCGCTTGAACGGATTCCGTCCAGCGTACAGGATGTGTCAATTGATGATTGAGTGCGGCGCGGATCGCTTGTATATCACGAATGGGTTGGGCTGTCGCATTGGCATAAATTGGCGTGTGGGGGGTGGTGAACGTTGTGGCATCTAAGGCACTGCGGAAGTCATCCGCAGCAGGTTGCATAAGTGGGGAATGTGCTGCTACGCTAACGGCTAATTTGATGGCTTTTTTGGCACCATGTTCTTGAGCTAATTGAAGGGCTGCGTCAATGGCGGTGGTATCACCGGAAATAACGACTTGCCCAGGGCAATTGTCATTTGCCAACACAACTGGCGCGCCAATTTGCTCGCTGGCAGTTTGGCAAATTTCACGGACGACATCTGTCGCTAAGCCAAGCAGGGCAGCCATTGCGCCGGGGTGTTTTTCACCGGCTAAGCCCATCAGCCGACCACGTTCTCGTACTAGGCGCAACCCGTCTTCAAAGGTGAGCGCGCCTGCTGCATAAAGCGCGGTAAACTCGCCTAAGCTATGCCCTGCGTAAGCAATAGGTGTTATTTGTGGATATTCGCTTCGGAAAACTTGGAGGATTGCTGCGCTACAGACGTATAAAGCGGCTTGCGTGTTATATGTCTGGTTGAGCGTTTCTGCATCACCATCAAACATGAGTTGACTCAAGGATACACCGAGTAAGTCATCTGCCTGCTGGAAGATCTCTTTGGCGATTGGGTAGGTTTGTGCGAAATCTTTCCCCATACCGACCTGTTGCGATCCTTGCCCAGGGAAGATTAAGGCTGTGTTTTGCATATCAACGTGATCCTTTTGTGTTGTCTCAGAACAGGTTTAATGAGTAGCTCACAGATACATAAAGCAAAAACCGCGCTTACGGCACGGTCTTTTGCATCCTAATCTTCTTTGACTTCGATCACTTGCTTGCCCTTGTACATGCCGGTTTTTTTACAGACATGGTGTGCTAAGCGATATTCACCAGTATCTGCATCCCACACCAGTGGGGGCAAGCTTAGGGCATCATGCGCACGACGCTTATTGCGGCGACTTTTAGATACTTTGCGCTTTGGTAAAGGACCCATGCGGCTGCTCCATTCAGAACTCAATTCATTAGGCTGTTGATTATATGTTGCCTGTTCATTCTATGTCAAGCGTGTGCTTGAATAGGGCGTGGTGAATTGTTTAAAGCAGATCATTCTACTAATATTACTATTTTCACTACTTCCCTGGATGATATTGTTGCTACAATATGTTAGGGGGTGAAATGATGATTGAGAAGATAAAGTACATTTTAGGAGATACACCACAATCAGTTAAAGCACTACATGGTGGCAATATTGGTGAAGTTTATCAAGTAAATATGCCAGATGGCGCGTGTTATGCTGTCAAGGTGGCAAGGGAAAATGGCACGCTTGATATTGAAGGACGCATGTTAATTTATTTGGCAGAAAACAGTCGATTGCCTGTACCACAAGTTTATCATCATGAACCATCTATTTTAGTGATGAGCTTTATTGAGGGTACAAGTGCTCTAACAGTTCGTGCGCAACAACATGCGGCAGAACTGTTGGCGGATTTACACAGTATCCGTGCTGAGACTTTCGGCTTGCCTTTTGATACATTGATCGGTGGTTTGCATCAACCTAATCCACAAACAACCAGTTGGATCGATTTTTTCCGTGAGCACCGTTTGTTGTATATGGGACAGGAAGCGGTGAAAGCTGCTAAGTTGCCAGGGTATATTATGAAGCGGCTGGAACAACTTGCTAAACGGCTAAATGAGTTCATCACAGAACCAGAACACCCATCTTTAATCCATGGGGATATGTGGACAACTAACATCCTAGCGGCAGATGGGCGCATTACGGGCTTTATTGATCCGGCAGTGTATTATGCACACCCGGAAATTGAACTGGCATTCAGTACGTTGTTTGGCACGTTTGATGAGGTGTTTTTCCAGCGATATGCTGAAATTCGCCCATTAGCCCCCGGCTTTTTCCCAACACGGCGGGATGTCTATAATTTATATCCGTTGCTAGTGCATGTTCGATTATTTGGGAGTGGATATGTCCAGCCTGTGGATCATATCCTGACCCGTTTAGGATTTTAGAGATGTTAAGATGCTTTCAAATGTATAACTTTTCCCGCGTTCCCAACTGATGTTAACCAGTTGCGAGTCTAAGGCATTTTGTAATTCAAAGGTTAGTTGCTCGGCTTCGTCCTCTAATTCTGCTGGGAGTTCTGGATGATTTAGGATGAAAGCAAGTAAACTTAGTGCAGATGGTTTGTGATCGTTGAGTATGTGTTGTTGAGCTAAATGTAATAGCGTGTTTAATGCGGCTTTCACTTGTTTCTGCTGGACATGTAGGGCAAATTTTTGGATGATTTGCGGGATGTCTTGAGAGGCTGCTTCACTGAGATCAGGGACAGTTTGTGTTGTTAACGCGCCTGCCATACCCCACTGATCACCGACCTGGCGTGATAGGGAAAGGCTTTCTTGATATAACAACTTGGCTTGTTCATCGTTGCCTTTTTCATAGGCGATATTGCCTAGGCTGTGAACAACGCGGGCGATGCCTGCTCTGTCATTTAACTCACGATAGATCGCTAGGCTATCTTGATAATATGTTTCGGCACGGTCAACCAAATTACGGACGAAATCCACATTACCAAGATGATACAGGACTTCTGCTATGGCGGGTTTTTCATTAAGGTGTTCACTAATTGTCAGGCTTTCCTGATATAACTCATACGCTTGATCATAACCACCAAAACCGAGATACGCCTCTGCTTTGCGGTTTTGTAAATAAACTCGTCGGAGTTGTGAATCGCGGGGAGAAAGCATGTTTAGTTGTGAGGTCTGGAGTGAGCGTTCAAAATATGTCACGGCTTGATGATACGCGCCACTGCGTAAGGCTTGCTCCCCTGCCATGCTAGCGTAATAGCTCTCTTTTTCCGGCTGATTTGCCATTCCCCAATGATATGTGAGCAAAGCCGCGTGATTATCTGCGATGTAGAGGGTCTCAATTGCCTGTGCAATTTGATGGTGAATATCACGCAGGTCTTGCGGGGCAATTGTTGCTAACACACCATCGCGTAATTTATCATGCACAAACTGCCAAACACCATCTCGTATTTCAAACACTGCCGCATTAGCACATTCCGCTAAAAAATGCTCGATGTTTAAATCCGGCAAGATGTGGCTTAATAGTTTTAAGTCTTGTTGGCGACCGATCGCAGCAGCATAACATAAAGGATGTTGGTATTGTTGTGGGATGAATGATAACCGCCTTGTGATAATTTGTTGTATACCACCGGAAAACACATTTTGCGGTAAGGTGATATGTCCAATTTGCTCCAAATCCCCTGCATCTGCTGCTAAGGTGCGTACCACCTCGATCAAGAAAAAAACATTACCTTTTGTTTCCTGTTGTAATAAGTTGATGACATCCGCTTGTTTTCCAGCTTCGCCTAACATCGCCTTACTTAGCTGCGCGATATCTTGATCGTTTAGACGATTAAGCTTGATAACCGGTATATCAGGCAATAAAGCGGGCAAGTTTGGACGCTCATCATCACGATAACTACCAATTAAAACCAGCGGTAAATCTTTGGTCATCCCTGCCAGATGTGCAAATAAACTAAGACTTTCGCTACTCGCCCAATGTAAATCTTCTAAAATAATGACGATAGGCTGGTTTTGTGCTATGAGCATTTGCTCAAGCATATGTAGAAGGCGTGCTTCAATTTTATCCGGTTCTAGTTCTGAGGCGGTTTTTGGGTCATGTGTTGGCAAGGTAAAAATATCTGGCACCAACAACTTAATCAAGCCAGCATCAGCTGGATTTAGATCGGTTAACAAGCCAAGCCATTGCAGGATAGCCCGCCAACTATGGTAAGGGGTTTGCGCCTCATGAGAAGAATAATCACGCATCACCAATGCACCATTAACCATTGCTAGGTTGCGTAGCTCATCTAATAAGCGTGATTTACCGACTCCGCTTTCCCCACCAATGAGCCACGCACTCCCTATGCCAGCTTGTGCATTTTTGAGGCTGGTATGGAGTTGATATAATTCCGAATCTCGTCCGATGAGTCTTGCGGATTGTAAAAAACTTTCGCGGGTGGCGATTGTATTGGTGAGTAATGGGGTGCCATATGCAGTTTCTAGGGCATGAATAGCGTCTCGCGCTGTGGGATATCGTGCCTCAGGGTCTTTTTGTATAAGACGCTCAATGACCAATGCTAAATCAGCACTTATATCTAACTGGGAGCAATCTGGATAAGTGTGAATGACATCGTTGATTAATGTAGCGACACTCGCATCGTTAAACGGATATTGATTGGCTAAAATCTCATAGGCAATCATGCCTACAGCATATAAATCAGCTGATTCACTAGGTGTGCTACCCATCAAGACCTCTGGAGCTAGATAGGCGATTGTTCCGGCAGTTTGGGTGATACTGCTTTGGGATGTGTTGCGATCTTGCATGGTGCTTAAGCCAAAGTCTAGCACTTTGATCTGCCCTTGAAAGACAAGAACATTAGCCGGCTTTAAATCGCGGTGTAAAATGCCGCGCCGGTGTAGATATGTTAACGCTTGTAGCATTTGTACTAAATAAGTGAGTTTTTCTTGAAGTGAACTGTTTTGTGTGACTTGAGTGATAGGGTAAGCATTTTCTAATAGTTCCATCGTAAAATATGGCTGATGATTCTGATCATCAAAGCCATAATCCTTCACTTCGATAATGTAGGGGTGATGAAGTGATGCTAATAGTTTAAATTCTTGTGCTAATGCTAGCCGAAAATGCCGCCCACCACCATTTTCTGAATCCATCAAGTTCGGTGTATCTTGCGCGATGACCTGTTTTAACGCGACCAATTGCCCTGTCAGATGGTCAATGGCACGGTAAACAACACCCATACCACCTCGTCCAATTGTGTTTTGAAGCTCGTATCGTTTTCCGATAAGATTTGATGAGGTTTGTCTTGGCGGCATCGCTGATAAGTCCTATTCTTCAAAAACAGTGCCAATGAAAACTGTGTTCTGATAGTGATGATTGATTACTCATGAACATCAAGAAACAGACTGATTTTTTGCAGCAGATTGTTTAGTTTAACTGGCTTGCTTTCGTATTCATCACAGCCGGCAGCTATACATTTTTCTCGATCACCAGCAACAGCATGTGCTGTTAACGCAATAATGGGAATGTGTTTAAGATTGTCGTCTGCCTTAATCAGGCGGGTGGCTTGCCAACCATCCATTACCGGTAAGCTCATATCCATCAAAATGAGATCAGGATGTTGTTCTTTGGTTATGTTGATCGCTTCTGCCCCATCAGTTGCTACAATGATCTCAAAGCCGCGTCGTGCTAACCGGCGAGACAGCATGTCCAAGTTCATTTCATTATCTTCAACAATAAGTATTTTAGACATACACAGTCCTATCTACGGCTTAATTCAATTTCAATCAGTGATTGAATTCGTTTTAACAGAGTATCTTTATCGTTCATGGATTTTTGTAGAATTTCTGCCACTGCGCCGTGTAGCTGTTCCCTATCAGTGGCACTTAGGTCTTTTGCTGTGACGACAATTACAGGGATTTTACGCCCGGATTCAGTTTGTTGTAATTCATCCAAAAATTGGAAGCCATCCATTTTAGGCATCATCAAATCCAGCAAGATAAGATGAGGTTTGCTTTCTGCAATGCTTTTTAATCCCTCCAGCCCATCACGAGCTTCTTCTACCCACCACCCCTCAGTCTCTAAGGTGCGAACGATAATATCGCGGGTATAGTCATCATCTTCAATGACAAGTATACGTCCTGGGGGGAGTATAGTGTTTTCTATTTTACGATAACGTCGTAGGATTTCGATTAACTTCTTACGGTCGATGGGTTTGGTTAAATAATCAGCCGCACCGAGAGCAAAACCGCGCCCGCGATCATTCACAATACTAATCATCACCACGGGGATGTGAGACAAATCCGGGTCATTTTTGAATGTTTCTAACACAGACCACCCATCCATACCTGCCATCATCACATCGAGCGTCACCACATCGGGCTGCATTTGTTTTGCTAAGCGGATTCCTTCTGCACCGTTGGCAGCCACCCCAACAGAAAATCCTTCTTTGGTAAGCGCACGGGCAATTAACTCGCGCACGTTGGGGTCATCATCAATGATAAGGACAACACCCGTATCTGTTTGGCGGCGAGTTGGGATTGGCTCTGGGATAAGTGTGTGAGGAATGAGCGATTCACGGATGATGGTATTAGATGTATCTGCTTCTTGAACCTCTGCTGGTAAAACAACTGTAAAAGTTGTCCCCTCGTTAAGCGTGCTTTCTACCCCAATATCACCACCCATTAACTGACAAAAACGCTTGCTGATAGTTAACCCTAAACCAGTCCCACCATATTTACGGGTGGTACTGGCATCTGCCTGGGTAAATTCCTTAAATACCTCTGTGATTTGTTCGGCAGTCATGCCAATTCCAGTATCAATAATTTTGAAAATCAACCAATCTCGCTGATTTTCTTGGATACGTTCAGCCGTTAGGGTGATGGTTCCTTTTTCGGTGAACTTGGCGGCGTTGCTCAGTAAATTGATTAAGGTTTGTCGTAACTTGATGGCATCTATCCGTGCTGTGCCTAAATTATCCTGAAAATCAACCTGCAATTGATTCCCGTTGCGTTCGATCAGCGGTTTGACGGTTAGCATAACTTCATTTAGGGTTAGCATCACGTCGATCGTTTCTAGATACAAATCCATGCGTCCAGCTTCAATTTTGGATAAATCTAAGATGTTATTAATTAAATCCAAAAGATGATTACCGGCGGATTGGATTTTATGCAGATCAGGGGCTAAGTCATCATTACCGGCTTCTAGGGCTTCTTCATGGAGCATTTCGCTGTAGCCAATAATGGCATTAAGCGGGGTGCGGAGTTCGTGGCTCATATTAGCTAGGAAGGCACTTTTAGCACGGTTGGCAGCTTCGGCATCTTCTTTGGCTTTTTGTAATTCGCGTTCAAACGCTTTGCGTTCAGTGATATCCCTGGCGATGCAGCTGACACCTGTTACTTCGCCTGTGGTGGAAATAATGGGATTGTAGGCAATTTCAATCTCCAAACGCGCATTGGATAGATCAAACGGCTCTTCAATCGTCAAGCGTTCCAATTTAAAAGCACGGTTGTAACGTTCTCGCCATTCTTCATGTAATACCGGGGGAAGCACATCAAAAATAGATACACCTGTTTCGAGGTCTGTGTCATAAGCGGCATGGAAAATTAACTTGGCTGTGGTGTTGAACGTCACCACACGGAAATTAGGATCAATTGACCAAATCCAATCTTGTGTATTTTCAATTAACGCGCTCAGGTTTGCCTGGCTCATAATCAACGCTTCTTCAGCCAGTTTGCGATCAGTAATATCCCTGAATGTGCCCGTGTAAAAGGTTTGCTCTCCGACTTGTGTTTGTGTGATAACCACTTCCATCGGAAAAACTTGCCCATCTGCACGTTGCCCAGTCAGTTCCCAGTATGAATCTGAGCGTATGAGCTGTTCTAGTTGTTTTGTGATGTATTGTTGATGTTCGTCTTCGTTATGGGCGTACTCTGGTGGTGCAATTAAACGATGAATGGGTTGTCCAATAAGCGCGTCTGGTGGATAACCAAAAATGGTCTGCGCGGCAGGATTAAGAGATGTAATGAGTGTGTCTCGTGTGAATGTAATGATGCCATCCATCGCGGTGCGAATAATGGATTCGGTGCGTGCTACTGCTTCTTGTAATGAATCCAGAACGTTATTATACCGTTGTGCGATTTGCCCGACTTCTGTAAACGGTTCTACCGGCGCGCGTAAGCTCAGATCTCCTGTTTTTGATTGTGTATCCATCACTTGAAATAGTTCTAATAGATCAGTGGTCGCACCATGTTCAGACACATTCAGCCCGAGTTGTTCTTGTTCAGTTGTTACACGTAGGGGGTGTATGCGATTGATGAAGCGCATGACAATGTAAACGGTGAGGAAAGTCCATAAGCCACAGATGATAACACCAGTTAATTGGATACCAATTTGATCGATGCGTGAAAGCCCAGTGCCTAAATATTCTGCCTGCCCAAAAATACCGACGGCTAATGTGCCCCAAATACCACCACCCAAATGTACCGGCACTGCTCCAACGGCATCATCAATTTTAAAGCGCAACAGCAAGTGATGCACTGCCAGCATAACAAGCCCACCAATTGCGCCGATAATAACCGCATCTAATGTTGAAACAGCATGAGCGTTAGCGGTGATGGCAACCAGTCCTGCTAAAATGCCATTCATGACCAAATCGACCTCAGCGCGTTTACGTAGAGACCACCCGACAAATGTTGCGGCAATCATCCCGGCTGAGCCAGCGATGACTGTATTGGCGATGACATGAACAACTTGCGTATTCATTTGTAAGGTACTGCCACCATTAAACCCAAACCATCCAACATATAACAACAACACACCTAGGGCAGAAAGCGGTAGATTAGAACCGGGAATTTTGCGCGGCGTGCCATCTGGTGCAAAGCGACCGGTACGGGCACCAATGATGATTAAAATCGCCAGCGATGCCCAACCGCCAACGCTATGGACAACAGAAGAACCAGCAAAATCGACGAATCCACGTCCCCCTAATAACCCATTGAGGCTTTGATTAAACGGCTCAACAGTATTTTGTAGGTTGGACCATGCCCAATGCCCAAAAACGGGATATACCAGCCCAGCAACTAAGGCAGTGATAATCATATAACTGCTGAATTTCATCCGCTCTGCCACCGCACCAGAGATAATTGTGACGGCTGTGCCACAGAACATGACTTGAAACACCAAAAAAATAAGAATACGTGTGTTTTCTGGATTATTGAGTTGGAAGTTTGGCATGAAGTTGGATGTGCCAATCCACCCACCACGGGTTGCCCCAAACATCAAAGCAAAGCCGAATGCCCAAAACAGTATAGTAGTCAGACCAAAATCAATCAGATTTTTGATGGCGACATTGATGCTGTTTTTGCTACGGGTTAATCCGCTTTCCAGGCATAAAAAACCTGCTTGCATTAAAAAAACCAACCCAGAACTGACTAATATCCACAGGTAATCAAGAGTTTGCTGGTCAATTGTCATGAATTCCCTCGTTCATTAGTTCATGATTGGGTTAATAATTTGGCGGCATTATTTGAAATCCGCGTCAGAATATCGATCTGCGCTTGTGTAACAGGTCCGGCACTGCCGAGCTTCATGGCTTCGGCATCAGCGATGATTGCCGCAGCGGGGTGCCGACCGGATTGTGTGAAAGCAACCGGTGACGGTGTATGACGTAGGCGATATTTATCGAGCGTTGCGCTGATGCGTGCTTTTAGTAATACAGGATTAAAAGGCTTAAATAAATAATCTTCTGCACCCATTTCAATGCATCTCACAACACTGTCTAGGTCATCAACGGCGGAAATCATAATAACAGGAATGTCTTTTAAGTTAGGATCAGCTTTGATGCTTTCTAAGGTATCATACCCATTCATCACAGGCATCATAATGTCAAGCAGCACTAAATCAAACGGTTGCTGACGCATGATTTCCAAACAACGTTGACCATTTTCTGCTAAGGTCACTTGGTAGTTTTGACGCTTTAGGCGGCGCAATAACATATCACGATTCATCTCATTGTCATCCACCACAAGAATATGGGCAGATTGCTGATCGACCATATTGGTTTTCTCCTGCGTGTTAAGGGTTGATACAACATAAGATTACTACAAAATTCATGTTTGTGCTGAAATTTTTTTCAGGAATAAGATCAGTTACAAAACGTCAGGGTGCCATAAGGTGTTACAATTGACAGGGATAATTTAGGGGAATTGTCATAAGACATGACAAGAATTTATTTTTATGATGAGGGATGATTGAAGTGTATCGGCAACATGGTAGTGCGTATGCTTGATTTACAAGAACTCGAAGTTTTTTTAATTGCAGCGGAGGCAGGTAATTTTAGCGAGGCAGGGCGCATTTTGCATCTTTCTCAACCAGCTGTTAGCCGCATTATTCAGCATTTAGAAGAACGGTTTGCATTACATTTATTTGAACGTAATGGGCGTGGTGTGCGCTTGTCGGATGCTGGGCAAGCAGTTTTACCGATGGTGCGTGAATTGGTGTTGATGGCGCGACGAGTAGAGGAAAACATCGCCCAATTTCAAGATCGTGTGGTGGGGCGGGTTATGATTGGTTGTAATACAACTGCCGGTAAATATTTGTTACCAGGGTTAATTGGGCGTTTTCGGCAGAAATATCCACAGGTTTATGTGGATGTGATGTATTCATCCCAAGATGTTGTTTTTGCCAAATTGCACGAAACGGAAATTGACTTTGTACTTACCAGCCATAAGCCTGATGATTATTCAGATTTAACATATCTGCCGGTTTATATGGATGAAGTTGTGTTGGTGGTTAGCCGGAGTCACCCCTGGGCACATCATGGTGTCATTTACCCGGATGATTTACTGGATGTGCCGATTATCATGCGAGAAAATGACTCTGCGACTGCTAAAACGATTCTGAATTCTCTACAGCAACACGATATTGCGCCTGAGATGTTGCATGTGGAGATGACATTGGGGAGTTCAGAGGCAATTGCAATTGCGGTTGAAGATGGATTAGGGGTTGGCTTTGTCTCTCGTTTGGTGGCATTGCGCGCCCATGCGCATAACCGCCTGGCGATGGTGTCTATTGAAGGTTTAGATTTACGCCATGAACTGTTTTTTGTCCGTAATCGCCGTGTTCCAATGACTCCTAGTAAAGCGGCATTGTGGGAATTTGCCCCTCGGGATATTGAGCAAATGCAAGTAAATACGGATCAAACCCATAAAGGATAACTATTTTCTAACCAACTAACTATTTTGATTTGCAAACTACCCCTAAAATATAGGGGTATTTATTTATTGGTTGCATTTTACAATCAAGAGTTCAAGGTTAGCAACAGGGGGCGTTCAACATGCCAGACTTTTACCGAATGTCAATTGATGAAACTGTTCAGGAGATGGATAGTGATATTGAACGTGGCTTGCGTACGGAAGATGTTCGTAAGCGTCAGATGCAATATGGAAAAAATGTCTTACCAGCTGGCGAAGGGACGAATTGGGTTCAGCTTGTTATTGGGCAATTTAGCGACTTGATGATTTTTATTCTCCTGATTGCGGCGGTGATTTCTGCCACATTGGGAGAAGTAACCGATGTGATCGTGATTATGGTGATTGTGATCCTCAACGCAGCCTTGGGGATTTATCAGGAATATCGTGCGGAACAAGCCCTTGCAGCATTAAGTGCGATGCAAGTGCCGATGGTAAAAGTCCGGCGTGATGGTGAAATTCATCAAATTAGCGCAGAGGAGCTTGTTCCCGGAGATATTGTGTTGCTGGAGGAAGGGGATCGAATCCCAGCCGATGGACGAGTAATTGCTGCCTCTAACTTGATGGTAGAAGAGGCTGCGTTGACTGGTGAATCTCAACCGGTGACGAAGAAAGTCGATGTGATCGACGAAGAAGTTGCATTGGCTGACCGTAAAAATCAGGTGTATATGGGGACATCGGTCAATTTTGGGCGTGGGGAATTTATTGTTACCCGTACTGCGCTTAAAACTGAATTAGGCAATATCGCTGCCATGTTGATGCAAGTGGAAAAAGGCATAACGCCCCTTCAACGCCGCTTGAATCAACTGGGTAAATATTTGGCTGCTGGTGCGTTGATTGTTGTGATGATTGTGTTTTTTGCCGGGTTGCTGCGTGGGATTCCTGCACAGGAGATGTTTTTGGTGGCGGTGAGCCTGGCAGTGGCGGCTGTGCCAGAAGGTTTACCAGCATTGGTAACAATTGGTTTGTCATTGGGTGCCGGGCGGATGGTGCAACGTCATGCGCTTATTCGGCG
>RFHA01000363.1 GCA_003696565.1 Chloroflexota bacterium | reverse complement strand
GCGCGTGCTCAAGGCGCGTGCTATGGGCTTGCCAGAAGGTGACCTCAGCACATTGGAAGATTAAAACAACAAAGCGGATCAAGCACATTGATCCGCTTTTTCAAAACCATGATTATCGCTGTTAATCAAGCCGTGTGACTTTTTCCGCTGGCACATACACCGGCTCACATCCACCCAGGAATAACCCATACCATGTTTCGTTTTCATAAGTCTGGATGTCAATAATCAGGTAGGTGTCATAACCGTTGCCATCCACATCATGCAGCATCGGGAGCAGGCTATTATCCGCCTGACGAATTTCATCGCGCCCAGGTTGCCCATAACCCACTAGTTGCTCATCAATCCGCGCCATGCCATAAATCGTGGTGTCTCGCTCACAAATCGATACCACATTTTTCATATGGTAGCGAATTGCCATAATGCCATAACAATCTCCAGCATTTCCATTATGACTGAGGATGACATATGCAATTTCTGCAATTTCATCTCCTTGTGTACTAACACTCAACGTTGTCAGTCCATACGACGCAGTGTCTTGATCAACTACGGAGCCACTTGAATCATACGCGGTTAGCGTTATACCACCTTGTTGTAGCATGGGGCGCATCGCAAAGCCCAATGATGTTGGTCCTGGGATTGTGGCTGCGATTGTATCAACCTCAACGTAATCTGCCGGGTTGACAAAATCGACACGTAAGTTGACGCTGCTTTGATCAAACCGTGATGTAATCCCAGACGAACTTTCAAAACCAAATCCTTGCTCAAAACTACACCATACTTCTTTTGAATAAACATTGGATGAGGTAGAGTCGCCTCCATTAGCAGAAAGTGTCACGCCGGGAAAAGCATTAGAAATGTTTGCTTCATCAAAATATCCATCAGGATCAATCGTTATCATACTTTGCGCAGAAACAGACCAAGCATGAATCATCAATACACTAAAAATCATCAATACAAAAAAGCGTTTCATGAAACCTCCACGTTGCAAGTTGCGTACTATTTGTAGATTCAATCTACCTTACTAGTTCTAATACAATAACATACTCGTTGTATTGCGTAATGAAAAATAAACGATTTTTTATAACTATGTTTCTTTGTAAAAACTGCACGATATGATTCTTGACTGCCTTGCGTTACAATGTGAGCCAGTTCACAAATAGCCTCTAGGGGAGAATCTATGAGCGACCATGTTCGTTTGGTGTTACCCGGTCCAGTAGAAGTTCGTAAGGAAATTCTGGAAGCACAGACCGCCTGGATGATCGGTCATCGTCAACCCGCTTTTGCTACATTATTCGCCAGCCTTCAGGAAAAACTCAAACAAGTCTTTTTTACCCAAAATCGTGTTATTGTTAGCGGTTCATCTGGCACGGGCTTATGGGAAGGTGCATCTCGCAATTGTATCCGTGATGATAAACGTGTGTTGCACTTAGTAGGTGGTGCATTTAGCGAACGCTGGGCACAAATCAGCCAGGCAAACGGCAAACAAGTCGATGTTATCGAGGTGGATTGGGGCAACGCTTATACACCGGAGATGGTCGCGGATGCCCTTAAAAAACAATCTTATGACGCTGTTTGCGCTGTTCATAATGAAACCAGCACCGGCGTGACCAACCCCATTAAAGAAATTGGTGAGGTCATCCGCCAATATGAAGACACCCTCTTTTTAGTTGATTCTGTCAGTGGAATTTTAGGTGCAGAGCTACGCACGGATGATTGGGGCATTGATGTTGTCCTCACCTCGTCACAAAAAGCGTTTGCATTACCACCAGGAATTGCTTTTGCTGCGGTTAGTGATCGCGTGTTAGAACGTGCCAAACAAATCCCACATCGGGGTTATTATTTTGATTTTATTGAGTTAGATAAAAGCCTCCAGAAGAACAATACCCCCTCTACGCCACCAATTTCTTTGATGTATGCCGCTGATCGTCAACTCACTGATGTATTGAATGAAGGTATGGAAAATCGCTGGCAACGTCATCTACAAATGCGCCAAATCACTCACGAATGGGCTATTGAGCATGGCTTTGGTTTATTTGCGCAAGATGGCTATCGGTCGCCGACCGTTACTACCGTTGATAATCGCCAAAAACAAGTTGATGTTAACGACATGGCAAAATTCATGATCAACGAAAAACAATATGCCATTGATAAAGGCTACGGCAAAATCAAAGGGGAGACGTTCCGAATTGCCCATATGGGAGACATGACCGTTGATACCCTTAAAGACGTTTTAACTGGTCTCAGTGAATATTTGACAAAGGGGGCATGATGTATCACATCCTTATACCAGACAATGTGGACAGCAGCGCAATTGAACTCTTGCAAAAAGTTGATACTTTCCAGGTCAATGCCCCTGGTAAATTAAGCCGTGAAGATGCCCTTGCTGCTGTGGCAAATGCCCACGCCATGATTATCCGCAGTGCCATCACGGCTGACGCTGAGTTGCTCAACGCTGCCCCTAATCTAAAAATGATTGCTCGTGCAGGTGTTGGGGTAGATAACGTTGATCTTCAGGTTGCGACTGAACGCGGTATCGTTGTGATGAATACCCCAGACGGCAACACAATTTCCACCGCTGAGTTTGCCTTTGGTCTGATGCTGGCTCTCGCTCGTCACATTCCCTTTGGCGATCATTCCATGCGTCAGGGTAAATGGGATCGTAAGGCATTTATGGGGGTGGAGTTGCGCGGAAAAACACTCGGAATCATTGGCTTTGGACGCATTGGGCAGACTGTTGCCAAACGTGCATTGGCTTTTGATATGACCGTCATCGCACATGATCCCTTTGTCAAACAGACAGATTTAAACGTCGAATTGGTTGATCAGGATACACTTTATAGTCGGGCGGATTTCATCACACTCCATACTGTCATCACAGATGAAACCCGCTGTATGATTAATGCGCAAAGCCTCGCAAAAATGAAGCCCGGTGTACGCATCATCAACACAGCCCGCGGCGCGCTTATTGACGACGCTGCTCTAGCAGAGGCTCTTAACCAGGGTAAAGTTGCTGGTGCTGCATTGGATGTGTATCATCAAGAGCCGCCTCCTCAAGATCATCCATTGCTGAATCATCCCAACGTGATCCATACCCCGCACCTGGCTGCTAGTACCTCTGATGCACAGATTCAGGTCGCCGTGGATGCGGCGCAACAAGTGATTGATGCACTGACCAAAGGCGAATATCGAAACGTTGTCAATCCTGATGTTCTTAAATAATTCGGGGGCGTAAGCCCCTTTTTTATTACCCCAAATGCTTGTCACCAACAATACATACGATACTCCTTAAACATATTTAAATCATCCCCACGCTACACATAATGATTAATTTCTTAAGCTGTGTTTTAGTGCAGTTTTATAAAATATAGTGTATAATTTGCACAAAAATCTAATTATTTTAGAAAACGGAATCTCGCCATGCTAAACACACAGTTACATACTCAGGATTACATCGATTTAGAAAATCAATACAACGCCCGTAACTATAAACCGCTTGACGTGGTCTTAGAACGTGGTGAGGGCATTTGGGTGTGGGATGTAGAAGGAAACAAATATCTTGATTTCTTAAGTGCCTATTCTGCCGTTAACCAAGGGCACGCTCATCCGCGCATTTTGAACGCCATGATTGAACAGGCAACCAAACTCCCGCTTACTTCCCGTGCTTTTCGCAATAATCAACTACCATTGTTGGCAAAACAATTGTGCGAATTACTCGGCTATCAAAAAATGCTCCCTATGAATAGCGGGGCAGAGGCAGTAGAAACCGCCATCAAAATGAGCCGTAAATGGGGATATAAAGTCAAAGGCGTGCCAGAAGGTAAGGCAGAAATTATTGCATGCCATGGGAACTTTGCCGGACGCACCACAACCATTATCAGCTTTAGCGATGAGCCGCAATATCAAGACGGGTTTGGTCCTTTTACACCTGGTTTCAAACTTGTACCGTATGGTGATGCCGAGGCACTCCAAGCAGCGATTACCCCTAATACTGTCGCGTTTATTGTTGAACCGATCCAAGGTGAGGGTGGGGTAATCGTCCCACCAGAGGGCTATTTGAAGCGTGTACGTGAAATTTGCACACAGCACAATGTTTTGCTTATCACCGATGAAGTACAAACCGGATTAGGACGCACCGGGCGGCTGTTAGCATCTCACTGGGAGGAGATTCGTGCTGATGTTGTGACACTCGGCAAAGCCTTATCTGGTGGATTTTATCCGGTCTCTGCTGTTTTAGCCGATGATAACATCATGGGTGTGTTTCATCCTGGCGATCATGGATCAACCTTCGGTGGCAATCCCTTGGCGGCTGCAATCGCACGAGAAGCACTTCATGTCTTAATTGATGAACGCCTGCCGGAAAACGCAGACGCGATGGGGACTTATTTAATGACCTCTCTACGGCAAATCAACAGCAAGCATATTAAAGAAGTGCGTGGCAAGGGCTTACTCATCGGCGTAGAATTGAACGAACAGGCTGGCGGGGCGCGTCGTTTTTGTGAGGCATTAATGCACGAAGGCTTGCTTTGTAAAGAAACACATCATACTGTGGTACGCTTTGCCCCACCGCTGACAATCACTCGTGATGAGATTGATTGGGCACTTGAACGCATCGAGCGCGTTTTCATGATGGACTAACAATATACTCACCAGCAATACCAGGGCAGGGTTAACATCCTGCTCTTTTTGATTCTATCAATCTTGTCGTATTCAAAGCAGCAAGTTACTACCCATTTGGGTGGGTACAGCCTATACACAAAGACGATGCGCTTATCTACTCAATCGTGGCATCCTAAAAGTGCAAATCACGTTTTAGGAGTTCAGTTAAAAATGACGAATTTATTCAAGCAATTGTCAGATGCAATGGCAGATACTGTGCAAGCGGTATCTGCTGGGGTTGTTCGTGTAGAGGGGCGTAAGCGCATGGCGGCAACGGGTATCGCATGGCGTGATG
>RFHA01000362.1 GCA_003696565.1 Chloroflexota bacterium | reverse complement strand
CGCAAACCGTTCATCGGTTGTCTCACCGGTGGGGCTGCCTGCCCAATTCCATCGATAAATCCCCGCCGGAATTCGCAACACCTCACTGACAAAATTATTAAACTTTTCAATAGCATTCCCTGAATGCCAAGCATATTGTGCAGTTTCTTGCAGTAAATTACCCGTCAGGGGATTGTTGCTATAAACCGCAACCCGAAACACCGGCGAATCATCTGTTAACTGCCATAGCTCACGCGGGGTATACCACAAATAATATAAGACCGCCAACGCCTTAAAACAGCTTGCCACAGGATACAGCGTATAGGCGTTTTTTGTGATGCGGAAAAATTCATAACCATCATCAAATGACACCGCCCGCAGATCAAAGCCGATGTTTTCCCCCGCTAACAGGGTGCTAACGCGCTCCTCCAAGCGGCGGAATTTTGCCGGTGGCGAATCCGGCGCAGCGTAAGCCATCATCGGGAATGCCAGGCTTGTACCACCCATCAGCTTAAGAAATGTTCGACGTGAGAACTTCATCGCGTTTGACGTTTCGCCCTTAATCGTCCCTGATACCATTCATGCCCTGCCCAGGCACGGATCAATTCCGGCAGTCCATCATACGCAACATCCGCCCAAATATCGGTTGATAGTAAGTCCTCCGGGGTAGTCACCCCAGTAAAAACCAGGGCTGTTTTCATCCCAGCTTGCTGCCCCCCTAAAATATCTGTGTTCAAACGATCACCCACCATCAGAGTCTCATCGGGCGATGTCCCTAAAATTTTGAGGGCTGCTTCAAACATTGGAGGATACGGTTTTCCGATAATTGTCGCTTGTACATCTGTAGCAGCTTCTAACAGCGCAATAAAGCTCCCCGCCCCTGGCACTAACCCTTCCGGCGTGGGAAATGTCTTATCTGGATTTGTACCAATAAACGCTGCTCCTTGACGAATTGCCAGCGTTGCCCGGCGCAGATCATCATAAGTCACATCGAATTTAACCCCTGCTACGACAACATCTGGTGGGGTATCGCTTTCCACATCAAAGCCTGCTTCTATCAAAGCCTGCCGTAAGCCATGCATCCCAAATGGATAAATAACCGTCCCAGCTGGATAATGTGCTTGTAGGTAAGCAGCTGTCGCAATTGATGATGTAATAATTGCCGATTCAGATACACCTGTTACCCCCATTCTCGTCAGTTTATTGACATAATCTGTTGGGGTTTTACTGCTATTGTTTGTCGCCAAAACAAATGGGATATTCGCCTCATGAAACCATTCAAATAATGTCACAAGGGCAGGCAATGGTTCATCACCACGCCATAACACCCCATCCATATCTAATACAACACCTTTAATTTTTGTGAATTTCATTGTTCAATTTTCGAGTTTTTGCCAAATTAAGGTTATTATAATGCTAATTTCTGGGAATGTGTTGAGTCAATCCAGAGGGAACAAGTCATGACTTTTTCAATTGTTGGGTATGATCCAGAAGAACAAGCTTGGGGCATTGCTGTCGCCAGCAAATTTTTAGCAGTGGGGTCAGTTGTCCCGTGGGCACAAGCCGGCGTTGGGGCTATCGCCACCCAAGCCTGGGCAAACGTGAGCTATGGACCAAATGGCTTAAAACTCCTAGCAGAAGGCAAAACTGCCCAGGAGACGCTTGATCTATTACTAGCTAACGATCCTGAAAAGGCTAAGCGGCAAGTTGGTATTGTGGATCGGTATGGCAACTCAGCCGCCTTTACCGGAGAAAATTGCCTAGACTGGGCTGGTCATAAAACTGGACAATATTATGCCTGCCAAGGCAATATCTTAACCGGAGAAGAAACCGTTAACGCTATGGTTGAAGCCTTTTTAAACACATCTGGTGAGTTAAGTGATCGTCTGCTCGCTGCACTATTAGCCGGAGATACCATCGGCGGGGATAGTCGTGGGAAGCAATCCGCCGCATTATATGTTGTACGGGCAAACGCTGGCTACGGCGGGGACAACGACCGTTACATTGATCTTCGCGTGGATGATGACCCAGAGCCTGTACACAAGCTCAAAACCTTGTTAGCAACCCATCATCTGTTTTTTGGTCGTTCAAATGATATTGAATTTGTCGAGATTGATAAAGACATTGCCGCGGAACTGCAAGAGATGTTACATCGACAAGGTTACTATGCTGGCAAAGTCACTGGTGAATGGGACGATATGAGCAAGGTCGCTTTTTGGACGATGATCGGCAACGAAAACCTAGAAGAACGTTGGAACATTAATGAAACACCAGATAAAATTGACCGCGTTGTACTGAATTATCTCCGTGAGCGGTTTGGTTAAACATCGTCTTTTGATCTTGGGGATTTTGCTGCTTGGTGCAGGGCTTCGGCTACATCAAGGCACAGCAAATGTCCGTTTTCATCCTGATGAGGCATTATATACTGCTTATGCCCGTCGCGCCGCGGTTTACGGTGATTGGCTGCTCAATGCTCCGGTTGATAAACCGCCACTGAGTATTTATGCCAATGCGCTGGGGTTACATTTTTTTGCCGCACGCACATACACAGTGATTGATATTCCGCTACGCACGGGGGAGTTTGCTGCTAAAACACCCAATATCTTCAGCGGTGTTGTGTTGATTGCATTGGTTTATGCACTGGCAAGGCAATTATATCCTAAACAAACGCATATTGCCTGGTTTGCCGCGCTCATCACAGCTTTATCACCATATGCAGTTGCGTTTAGTGCCTCCGCTTTTACGGATATGTTGATGCTATCATGGATGCTCGCTGCCCTGCTCGCTGCCCTGCATCATAAACCTGGTTGGGCTGGTAGCATGGTTGCCCTCAGCATATGGACAAAGCCTCAAGGCATTTTGTTTTTACCGTTAACGCTCTGGTTCATGGGTTGGCGTGGTATATCACGCTTTTTACTTGTGTTAGGGGTAGGGATCATCAGTTTATGGCTCTGGGATGCAATCCGCCCACAAGTGAGTTTTTGGGTACTTGGTGCAGCACATATTAACCCAGGTAGAATAATCTCATCCCCTATGGAGTGGTTACCACGCCTGCAAAACTGGCTTAACCATTGCCAACAATTACTCGGTGCGCCTTGGATAAACTGGTTGTTAATTGTACTTGTCATTTTTACGGGATTCAAACACCGCCACCCTCATGATTTGAAACTCTTCCTAATGGTATCGGGCTATTTTGTGTTCCACTGGCTAAACGCTTATCCTACATTTGACCGCTATATGCTGCCTATGGTACCGCTTTTAGCTATCCTTGCTGCACGCGCTATCCCAAACCATTATATGCCTATTGCTACCTTGCTCATCATGATGAGCCTATTCAGCCGTTATAATCCGCGTCAAGACGCATTGCATGGGCAAAACCCTGATACCTTAATTAACCTCGCCACCTGGCTCGATTCCAAACCACTCGGTACAATTATCTATAATCCCTGGCTGGGCTGGGAAATGGAATATTATCGTGGTGCATGGTCAAATAAACGATGGGTTTATTATCCAAATGCCATGATTCAAGCACAGGATGCTCAGCTAAACCCAGACCCTGCTCCACGCTATTTTATTATACCGTTCGATCATGTTCATGATCCTCAGACCTGGCTTCAAGCTCTGATAGATGCTGGATTTGTCGTGCAGCTAGCCTATGCCCAAGGCGGTTTTCACATCTATGAACTTATTCCCCCTTAGGTGGGCGTTTTAGTTTTTGAATCATTTTGTGAGGTGGTGGCGTAGCAGGGCGGCTGTGCTGTGTTGGGGCACGATGTGCTGGTGTAGGTTGCGATGGATCAGGTTGATCTACACCCGGATAACGTTGTTGCCAATCAGATAAAAAGGTCTCAAACCATGCTAATTCAGCTTGCATCACCGCTAAGCTATGTGTATATAACGCGCGAATATGTTCAGCAGGGTGTTCACTCTCTTGATGTTTTTGCCAAGATGTTTCTATCGCTTCTAAACGAGTTTTTAGCTCAGCATGGTGTTGTGATAAAACCTGATAAACTTGTCGAGGTCTTAACACGTTTAAATTCGCCAAGCCCAACTCAAAACCAGAGCCAAATGCGCGCGGCTGACGCAATAAATCTGATACCGCTGTTTGAAGAATACCCCGCCCCGCCTCTGTGATATGATAATACTTCCGTTTAGGTAACCGTCCATCAGAACGGAGTTCACTGGTCACCATGTTCTGCTTTTCTAATTTGTTAAGAATATAGTAAACAGATGCAAAGCCAACAGTAACCCATTCACGCAGCCCACGTTCATCAATTAATCGCTGCACCTCATCCCCATAACGCGGTGCTTCTGCAATCAAACTAAGAATCGTGAGTTCTGAATTGGTCATGTTCACTTCTTCTTCCTACCCGTCCGTAATACGTCCTGCAGTGTTGTAATTAAGTTACTAGCTAAGTACGGTTTGGTCAAATATCGATCAGCACCTGCTTCTAGCCCTTCCCGAATCTGATCTGGGTCAGCCACCGCAGAAAGAATAATCACCGGCGTATCGTTAAATATCGGTTTAGAACGCATCTGCTTCAAAAACTCAATACCACTCACATCGGGCAGCATCAAATCTAGCAAAATGATATCCGGCAGAGGGCGTTTCTTCAGTTCTTCCACGGCTTCCATGGCAGATAATGCAGAAATTGATTCTATGCCTGCACGCTTAAGCAGTGTCACAACCAATTTTTGTAGCGCGGCATCATCGTCAATTATCAAAACACGAGCAGTCACCAATCAAACCTTTCGCTAACAATGCACGTCTCAAGCTTACCCCGTTTGGCTATACAGGACAATAGATTCGTTGCTTATCTGCCCGCTTAGGTGTAGGATAGTAAAGTGATTCTAACGCTCAATTTGAGGAGATAAGCCACGATGTTATCCCGACGGCTTTTCGTTTTAATGCCAATTTTAACGATTATACTGGCAGGTTGCTACCGACAGGCAAGTGATCCTGTTGAAGCCCCCCAGGTTGATTCTGTTGCCAACACACAGGTTGTTGCCACAACCGCTTTTGATAACGCCTCCGCCACGCCACAAGCAACGGCGGATTCTCAATCCCCGATTCAAGGCGTTACTTCTACACCTATTCAGTTGGCAACCAATACCTCTATTCCAACCGTTATCCCAACCAACACATCGCTGCCAACAGTCATCGCAGCAACGAATACCACCATGCCAACATTGCCCCCTGCTATGAGCAGTACACCAATCCCAACAGATTCCGGTGCAACCGCACCGATCCAGGCGGTGACATCAACGCCTATTCCGACCAACACCCCAGCGATCTTAACGCCTGGCTTACCTGGTGGTAACACAGCAATCACGACCCCTACCCCGTTGCCGCAGCAACCAACGGCAACGCCATCTGGGTTAGTGACACCAACACAGTTCCCACTGCCAACGCAAGCTGATGATACGGTTAATCCTGAATGTATTTACATTGTCCGCGCTGGTGATACTGTATTCCGTATCGCAATCAACAATGGGACAACTGTCAATGCAATTGTTGCCGCAAACCCCGGCTTAAATCCCAATTTAATCCGCCCGGGTGATGAAATCAAATTGCCAGATTGTGAGCCAGCCCCAACCGATTCTGATACAGACACCGGCAGCAGTGCGGAACCAATTGATACCGATAGTGATGCTGATGAAGGCATCGTCGGTGCCACTGAAACCGTACACATCGTCCGTGCTGGCGAAACACTTAGTTCAATTGCGCAACGATATGGTGTAACCGTTTTGGCAATTATGCAACGCAATGGCTTAACAGACCCGAACCGGTTATCAGTCAACCAAGAGCTGATTATCCCGGGGAATGAGTAATAATTTAGGTTTATGGGGCGCGGCTAACCGCGTCCCTATTTTAAATTTGCTTGAAACACAATGACATCATCAAAGCGAATTTCGCTTAATGTGTTTGCAGCAGTTGTTGCCACCAATCCTATTCGCCCGGATTTATAACTCTGGTCATAAACATCTGCCACAAAATGCCCATTCACATACAATGCTAAATAGTCTTCAACACAAATAACCCGTAGGCGATTAAAAGCCCGCCCACGATTAATCGCATCATGCCGCGCCCAATTGACCAAGGGTTTTAAATCCCCATCCTGTCCCTTCTGAATCGTATATGAACCATCCCCGCCAATCATAAAATAATATCCAGTGGCTTGTTCCTGGCTAACCGCCCCCCGGCAAACCACACCAAATGCGTTGTTGGTTTCCGTTGAAACTTGCTGCGCCACAATATCGATTACAATATCATCAAAGCGACCCGTCCTATAAAACCCGCGTACATAACTGTTCACCTCAACCTGCATCTCATACATACCATCCACCACACCCAACGTCACACCGTCCATTGCCGCATGCTCCCAAGCAAAGGCAGTATCGAATCGTTCTTCCAGCAATCGCTCTCCCACTGTATAATCACATTGGGGGCGCGTGGTGCAGCCAACTAGCACAACTACCATAATCATCACATAACGCATCGTGTTATCCTCAACAATAAGCCAAATACTAAGCTTATACACATTGCCGAGCCACTACAACGGTGTATAATTTAAGAGATGATAATAGATACTGCATCAGGGAAAACATATGATTGAAGTTGTAATAGATAGTATCCGTGTGAGTTTAATGTCACAGCATCGCCTTGTGATCTTAAAAGATGTGAATAGTGACCGTTTATTGCCAATCTGGATCGGTCCCTTTGAAGCAGATGCCATCAACATTGAATTACAACAAGAACCCCCTGCCCGTCCCATGACACATGATCTGCTTAAAAATGTGATCGAAGAGTTGGGTGGCAAAGTGGTTCATGTCTATATTAGTGAGTTGCGTAATGATGTTTATTACGCTCGCATTGTGATCGAAATTAACGGGCGGCAAATTGAAATCGATTCGCGTACCAGCGATGCAGTTGCCCTGGCAGTACGCGCCAAAGTGCCTATCTTTGTTGTAGAAAATGTGCTAGAACGCGCAAGCATCAAACCCGATGAGGACGTTCAAGACAAAATCGAATCTGGCGAGCTAGATAGCGCGTCTGATTCAGATGTTGTTGATGAAACCAAACTGAGCGCATTTGCTGATTTTCTCAATAGCCTAGATATTGACCTAGATGACGACGACGACGAGTAACGCTCGTTTTAAACAAACAGAAAGTGAACCAACATAAAACGGTGAGCAATGACCTAAAAATTTAATCAAGCCTAACTTATACTCCTGCCGCTTAGGCTAAAGCAAATTAAAAACTTGACCAAACAACTGAGGCGGCAGATTCGTCGCCCAGTCAAGGGTGTACTATTTTTTATTAAACAGCTAAAGCCAAGCGGCTCATTTTTCTTTGGTCAGCTTATTAAAGAAGCGGCTGTGGTGTGTTGGTTTGCCACTACAGTCCACTAAAAGCACCACCTCAACATATACCTTTCTTAAGTATAGACTGCATGATTATTATTTAAAGGTATCACACCGTTTTGTAAATTTTTGACTTATGACTGAATCACCTTATAGCCAAGAAGCCGAGGAAGCTGTTATCGGCGCGGTACTCATCAATCCACATAGTTTTTTAACCGTTGCCGCTTTTCTACGCCCGGAAGATTTCTTCTTCCTGCGTCATGCCCACATTTGGGAAGCCATGACTCGCCTACATGAACGTAAAGAACCCATTGATCCTGTCACACTGGCTGAAGAACTTAGCACAATGGGCAAATTAGATGATGTCGGTGGCGCACCCTATTTCACGCATCTTATCGCCAATACCCCTACATCAGTCCATGCCGAAATCTACGGGCGGATTGTCGAACGCACAGCAATCCGTCGCCGCTTAATTGTCGCCGCAGATGAGATCAAAGCCTTGGCGAGCGATGAAAACCAACCGATTGAACATGTCACAACCAGCGCAGAAACTGTCCTTTTTCAAGTAACAGATCGTAATCTCAAGCGTGAATTTGTCACCATGAAAGATGCCGTCAATGACTATTTTGACCGCATCGAAAATCTCATACAACACCAACAAGAATCAATGGGGTTGCCTTCTGGTTTTCGTGATCTTGATCAATTACTAGGTGGCTTCCAAAAGTCCGATTTGCTGATCTTCGCTGGTCGCCCTGGTATGGGAAAATGCGTTACTGGGGATACAATCCTACAATTACCAGACCGTTATGCCACTATTGAATCCCTCAAGCCACGCCACGCTCTCGGTATTCCTGATGATGATGGGGGAATATATTATCCTCTAGAATGTGACGTATTAACACCACAAGGTTTTAAGCCCACTGCCTATTTTTATGAAAGTGGTTTACGCCCCACTCTGCGCATTACAACACAGGCAGGCTTCACATTGGCAGGAACATATCATCACCCAATCCTAACTAGCGATTCATTAGGACAGTTCGCTTGGAAAACACTTGCTGAACTCACATTGGATGATTATGCGGTAGTCGTTGAGCACGGCTCAGATTACACGACATCACGCATTACCGCCATTCAAGATAATGGCTGGCAATATTGTTATGATCTAACTGTTCCAGACGGACAAGCCTTCATTGCAAATCACATTATTAACCATAACACATCGTTCATGCTTTCCACGGCTGTCAATGTTGCGCGGATTGGGGCACGTGTGGCAATCTTCACCATGGAAATGGGAGCAGATCAACTTGTGCAACGTATCATGGCAATGGAAACCGGAATCAGTTCTCACAAATTACGCCTCGGGCGGCTTTCTCCACAGCAATATGATCGCTTTGTGGAAGCTGCCGGACGTGTGAGCCGATACCAAATTTTCATTGATGACACACCAGCACTTAACCCCATTCAAATGCGAACCAAATGCCGCCGCCTACAACATGAATACGGGATTGATCTGGTCTTTGTGGATTATTTACAACTCATGAACGCTGGTGGACAATATCAAAATAACCGCGTGCAGGAAATCAGTTATATCAGCCGCGCCTTAAAAGAACTAGCACGTGAACTGAATGTCCCGGTTTTTTCTGCTGCACAGCTTTCCCGTGCGGTTGAGCAACGCCAAGATAAGCGTCCTGTTTTAAGTGATCTGCGTGAAAGTGGTTCCATTGAACAAGACGCGGATATTGTTATGTTTTTATATCGTGATGCGATTTATAATGAAGCAACAGAATTTCCAAATCAAGCAGATGTTATTGTCGCTAAGCATCGTAACGGTCCGACTGGGGTTATTTCGCTATTCTTCAATGAAGAGTTAACCAAATTCCAAGATGCCGTCACCCGCCAAGTAGACCTGGGAGACCGATAATGTTTAAGGGATTTCAACCTGGTACATTTGAATCACTCATGATTCCACCCGGCTTTTTTAGCGAACTCCTGCCTCAAATCGACGACTTGGCAGAGCTAAAGGTACTGTTGTTTTGCTTTTGGGCATTACCACAAAAAGAATCGACGTTTCCATATCTGCTACATCATGACTTTATTCATCATGAGCCGTTAATGACAGGGCTTGCCGCCCTAGACACCGGCTTTGAACCAGAAGCAGTTTTATCCGCTGCACTTAATGGCTTGGTCAAACGGGGGGTATTGCTTCAAACTGAGATTGATATGAACGCTCAAAAACAAATTATATTTGTCGTCAATACCGAGCGTGGGCGGCTTGCCTTTGAACAGCTCCGTCAAGGCAGGTGGACATTGAACGGTGATATAATCGAAATCTTGCCAGAACGTCCCAACATTTATAAGCTATATGAAGAAAATATCGGTCCTCTTACCCCACTAATTGCGGATAATCTCAAAGATATTGAACAAGATTATTCCTCAGAATGGGTGGCGGATGCCTTAAAAATCGCTGTACAAAACAATAAACGCAGCCTCAAATATATTCATGCCATCCTAAAACGCTGGCAAGAAGAAGGAAGGAGCAGTGATGCGCAACCTCGGCGACGAATTGAAGAAGGCGGTAAACGCTATATCACAGGGAAATATGCCGACTTCATCGACCACTAACAGTGATGATTTATGCCAAATTTGTGGCAAGCAAGCCATTTGTAACGGTATGGGTGTCATCAAATATGAGGTTCCTATCGACCATCCGAACTTCGGCAAACTATTCCGTTGCCCCAATAACCCACCCAGCCAAGATATCACCTGGCGAGATCGCCTGCGCGCTCTTGGGAATCTCAGTGCTTATGCTGAGCAAACTTTTGCTAATTTTGAATATGACCTGATGCAACTGTTGCCAGCAGAGCAAGCTTCTTTGGAACACGCCTTTAATACAGCCCAGCGTTTTGCAGAACACCCTCAAGGCTGGTTATTATTAGAAGGGGAATATGGGTGTGGCAAAACCCACCTTGCCGCTGCTATTGCCAATTATCACGTTGATCAGGGCGATAGCGTGCTGTTCATCACCGTACCAGATTTGCTTGATCATCTACGTGCCGCCTATGGTCCGTCTTCTGAGGTTGGCTATGATGAGATGTTCGAGAGTATTCGTAATGCGCCATTGTTAATCTTAGATGATCTTGGTGTAGAAAACCCCAGCCCATGGGCACAAGAAAAACTGTTCCAACTTTTAAATCACCGCTATGTCAAACGCCTGCCGACGATCATCACCACCAACGTCGATATCAACACCCTAGACTCACGCATCCGCAGCCGAATGTTAGACCGCGATGTGGTCTCACGAGTGATTATCAACGCACCAGATTATCGCTCAAAGGTTCAAAATGAGCGAAAAGAACTACAAACCAGCCTCACTTTATATAAAGATATGACCTTTGAAACCTTTGAGACGAATCGCTTTGCCAACGCTGAAGAACAACAAAACCTTATCAAAGCTGCCGAATCAGCTTATAGTTTTGCCCAGGACCCACAAGGCATTCTCTTGTTGATTGGAGACTATGGCTCAGGTAAAACACATCTTGCCGCAGCCATCGCCAACTACCGTAGCCAACGAGGCGATAAAGTGATGTTCGTCACTGTGCCAGATCTACTTGACTACCTACGTGTTACCTTCAATCCATCCTCACCAGCCACATTTGATCAACGGTTTCATGCTGTTCGCAACGTCAAGCTGCTTATCTTGGATGACATCGGAACAGAAAACCCAACTGCATGGGTTAAAGAGAAACTGTTCCAAATTATTGATTATCGCTATGTTGCTAAGCTGCCCACAGTGTTAACAACATCCAAAAACTTTGAACAATTGGACGAGCGTCTCCAAACTCGCTTGTTAGATGAACGTCGCTGCTATACCCTCGCCATCACAGCACGCTCTTATAGTTTGCGTCGTCGTCTTCAAAAACGCTGATTAAACCTGCCATGCACATCACACCGTATAACCGTCAATATAAACGCGCCATCTCTGACTTGTTATTTTATAGCCACTTCAGCCAGGTTCATTTAGATTGGCATGATCCTGACCAATGGTTAGACCAGAATGAGACCTTGACTGTCACTGCATGGCATCATGAAAAATTAGTGGGGGTTATGGGGGCATCTGCGCCTTTTCATAACACTTCTTGGCTCCGTGTGCTGGCTGTTCAGAATCAAATTGATCCCAAAGACGTTATCCCTGCCTTATGGGAATATCTTAAGCCTTCTTTATCCGCAGAACTTATTACCTGTTTGGCGGTTGAGAGATGGGTACAATCCCTATTGCCACACATCGGTTTTGGTTATTACGATGAAATCATTACGCTGCGCCGTACGGGTTTTGATCTGCCTAAACGCCCCCCCATATCCGGGTTAATCATCCGACCATTAGAACATCAAGATTTAAACACTGTTTGTCATATTGATACCCAAGCATTTCCCCCCCCATGGCAAATGTCATACGATGAAATTCGGCAAGCACGTCGGATTGCCGTCATCAGCACAATCGCCCTGCTGGATGACATCCCGGTTGGTTATCAAATGAGTACCTTACATCAACAATCTGGTCATCTTGCTCGGTTAGCCGTTTTGCCAGAAATGCAAGGCAAAGGAATTGGCGCAATGTTATTGAGTGATCTCATCATGCGTTTTCTGAAAAAACAAATTCGCTCATTGACCGTTAACACCCAAGCAACTAACCATAAATCTCAAAGGCTATATCAAACTTACGGCTTCCAGCGCACTGGTTATGACCTGCCAGTCTGGTTATATGGAGTATAAAAATGCGTTTCCTCTATTCCGAACAAGACGGTGACTTAACGTTATTAAACGACAAAACGATTGCCATTGTGGGTTATGGCAATCTAGGTAAACCCGCTGCCCACAACCTGCGGGATAGCGATGTTAGATTAATTGTGTGTGGCACAGAGCTAGAGCAAAACCAAGCCCATGATGATGGTTTTCAGGTTGGGTCTGTCGCTCATGCCACTCGTCAAGCAGACATCATTATCCTCACACTTCCAGATGAAACTATGCCACAAATCTATATGTCTGACATTTCGCCTAATCTCAAACGCGGACACACGCTTATTTTTAACAGTGCCTATAACATTACATTTGGCTTCATTGAACCCCCACCTTTTGTTGATGTTGCGCTGATTGCCCCACGCACCATAGGCGATACTCTGCGTGAGAGCATGACACAAGACAAATCCATCATGAGCTATGTTGCTGTATGGCAAGATGCCAGCCGCCACGCCTGGCAAATTGTCCTGGCAATGGCACGCGCATTAGGTGCATTAAAGGGCGGTGCATTAGAAGTTGGAATTCAACAAGAAACTGAGTTAAGTCTTTTTATCCAACAAGCCATATTGCCCGCTTTTCACCATATCATCACGACCGCTGCACGGCTACTTATGAGTGAGGGCTATCCCGTAGAAGCCGTTTTAACTGATCTCTACCTTTCTGGCAAATTTACTGATTATATTCACCAAGCCGCACGCTCCGGCTTGATGCACGCACTCAGCTTATCCGGGCAAACGGGGCAATATGGTACATTAAGCCGCATGGAACGGTTTAACGAACTCAAACTAGAACGCCTTATGGAAGTGACACTAGAGGACATCCGTAACGGCAATTTCGCACGGGAATGGTCACGCGAACAGGCGAACGGCAAGCCCCGTTTGAACAAATTACTCAAACAACACCAATCACAAGACTTATGGGATTTGGAACAACAAGTCCTGGAGATGAAAGATTAAGTTCAGTGCTGCTCACGGTCAAATTATGTTAGGATAACATGCACCGGTAAAGCACATTATCAGGCAGTTTATCGCTTGGCAATATGAAGACAATCCTATTATGTTTCAAATACCATGTCATATAAGGGCAATTTCAACTGCTAGGGGGAAATGTGACGAAGAACATACACCAACTCATCGCTGATCTAAATGCAGAAACACCAGATCAACAAGAAGCTGCGGTTAAACAACTTGTTGCACTTGGCGCATCTGCCATCGATTACTTAATTGATGCAATCAATGATGGCGATGCCACAACCTGCATTAACGCCATAGAAGCACTCGGGCAAATCGGCGATGCACGTGCGCTTGGTACACTAATCATCGCACTGCAAGATAGCGATCACAATGTTATCATCGCCGCCATGAATGCCTTGCGCCGCATCGGTGATCCACTAGCTGTTCCCTCACTCATCAATTTTTTGAGTGCAGATAACGTTTATCTGCATTTTTATGCCACCCATGCCCTCAGTCAAATCAACCATCCCCAAACCATCGAGGCTTTATTAAACGCCTTACATGACCCAGACCCCAATGTACGGCATGGTAGCATCGTCGCATTAGGACGATTAGGCGATCAACGTGCAATTGAACCGCTGATGAAGTGCCTAACTGACATAGAAAACAAAATTCGCTACAGTGCTGCTTACGCTTTAGGGGATTTAACGGACAAAGGTGACGCTCATGTCATTGCGGCATTGCAATTATTGCTCGATGATGACGATGAGCATGTTCGCAATGCCGCACAAGAAGCCATCACGAAGTTAACGTAATACCATACTCTGCTAACGCCTTCTCAAATAATCCACGGATTGCCAGTGCATCTGCTTCTGTTTGCCCTTCAAACCGTAAACTTAACACCGGCTCCGTATTACTAGCGCGCAAAATTCCCCAGCCTGTCGGTAAAGATAACCGAAAGCCGTCTACTGTTTCTACCTCGCCATATTCTTGTAACTTTGCAGCCACCGAATCAATCACGGCTTGTTTATGTTCATCCGCGCACTTGGGACGATATTCCGGCGTACTGTATAGCGTCGGTAACGCCGCATTGAGTTCAGATAGTGTCTGATCACTCTCTGCTAAAAATTGTAATAATCGCCCAGCCGCGAAGAAACCATCATCAAAGCCAAAATAATCCTCCGCCAAGAAAATATGCCCACTCATTTCTCCACCAAGCAATGCACTTTTATCACGCATTGCCTCCTTAACAAGGGAATGCCCACTAGCAGCCATAAACGCCAAGCCCCCAGCAGCTTTTACTGTATCAAACAACACCTGACTACTTAACACATCTGCCACCAGTGCCGCACCAGGGTGTCGCTTGAGCATATCAACCGCCAACAACGCTAATAGACGATCCGCTGCAATCATTTCCCCATGCTCATCAACCGCCCCCATACGATCTGCATCTCCATCAAATGCAATGCCCACATCCGCACCCACTTCGCGCACCTTCGCGCCTAAATCTCGCATATTTGCTTCTTCCTGGGGGTTCGGTTGATGGTTAGGATAATTGCCGTCCGGCTCAAGATACAACCTTCCAACAATCTGATGCCCCCACCCCTCAAACAACTTCGGCGCAAAGACACCAGCCACACCATTCCCAGCATCAATCACAACTTTTAATGGACGAGACGGCGGAATCCGACCTGTAAGATCGTGGATGTAACGACTATATACCCCATGATCCACACTCAGCTTACCATCACCGCTATATAATCTGCCATTTTCAATTAATTTATATAAAACTTGGATCGATTCACCATATAACGATTGCCCACCAATGCACAACTTAAACCCGTTTTGATCCGGTGGTAAATGACTCCCCGTAACCATCACGCCGCCACAATTGCCATAATGAATCGCATGCCAATAAACTATCGGTGTTGCTACCATCCCTAGATCAATCACATCACACCCAGACGCTCGCAGCCCTGCCATCACCGCCTGCTGCAAATCAAACGAGGTTAGCCGGTTGTCCCGCCCTACCACAACTTGCTTGATGTTTTCAACTTGCTGCAAATATGTCGCAAACGCCTGCCCAATCCACCGCGCCGCTTCCCGTGTTAATAAGGCATCATCTCCTAATGCTTTACCACGAATATCATATTTCTTGAATAGCTTTGGGCTAACCTTCATCGGACACAACCTCAATTGTCTGCTTGACATAAATCCGCTGACCATTTGGCACATCCTTTAGCACGTGTGTCCCTGGTCCTACCTGTGCCCGTTCCCCTACTTTCACACCGGGCATTGTCATCACATCAACCGCCAAAAACGCATCGCACCCAATGATCGCACCCAACTTATTCCGACCACTAGAAAGCCGCTCACCCTTGATATAAGACGGAACATCACCTTTATCAATCCGCAAATTTGCCGTTGTACACCCAGCAGAAAAATTCACCCCTTCTGCAAAGACCGAATCCAACACACGACAAGCATGCATGCCGCACCCAGACGCAACATAACTACGAGCAATCTCCGTCGTAAACCCAACCTCACAGCGATCTAACACCATAGAATTCCGCACCAGTGCATTATTGCCGACAATCGTCCCCGCCCCAATATAAGCCGGACCAACAACCGCCGCACCAGGGAAAATCTTTGCGCCTGCCCCAATAAAAACATTCCCCACCAGTGTTGCCTGTGGAGAAACAAACGCATCTTCCGCCACAATTTGTCCGTTAATCTGGTCTAAGTAGTAGTTCATGATATCCAACACATGCCACGGATACTTTAATGCACTCCAAACCCCTTTATATGGCACAACCTGATACGTCATATCCTTCATGAGCTTATCCATTGCACGCTCATAATGATCATCTGTTAAAATGCCACTAGCATATTCAGCGCGGATTGCGTCAAATAACTGCGCTGCATTGGCATGGATATGTGCCACGATATTTACTAAGTTACTGGGACGGTTTTCTGCACCGGGTTTTTCCACAATCCCTGTGATGCGCCCACCATCAGCAACCACTAAATACCCACCAGGGAAGTACTCCTGCATCTCACGTCCGGCTAGATACGTCACCTTCTGATTTTTATGGAACGCCTTGAGCATAGCTTGGTGTAACGAGTCTTCTACCACATCATGTACCTGGTTAACATAAATTGGCGTTGTTGGATCATCCGTTAACGCAGCCTCTGCCCGCAGCAATGCATCCCCCATCCCTTTGGGTTCCGGCTGTACCACAACCTCAACCGTCATCGGCAATGCCATGACTAATTCACGAATATCCGCCTCATTTTCAGGATTACCCACAATAACAGCTCGCTCAAACCCCAACGTTGCATAACGTTTCAATTGCGTAATAAGCAGCGGATCATCCCCGAAGCGTATCAATGATTTTTCTCTTAGGGGCCACATACGGGATGATGCCCCCCCCGCTAAAATAACCAAAACTGGATGCTTTGCCATCTCTAACTCCTTATAAAAGAACTTGCAGATACAAGCAATCTAATTGTAGACTGATGTTATGGTGAATCCACATGCAATGCTAGATACAAGTTACGTTGAAGTTCGTGCCATATCTTATCCATCCAAGCTAATTAAACTAAGCCACATATGAACATGCAGGTATTCATCCCCGCGCTTAAGGTGCATCGTTTTAACCAATATCCATCATCTTCACCGCACCCATCTCAATTAAAACGTCGCACAGATCATCAGTCTGCGTTAAAATAGTTTATGAATAAATCAACCATCTGAAGGTGGATTATGCCAGAAAGTTATCTCACTCAATTTATGAACGTTGCGCAAGGTGTCACCCATGCTGAACGAGGATTAGCGGTTGATAATCACGCCAACATCATTAAAGCCAATAACATTGATCCATCAACCATCGACTCAGAGGAATTTCAAACCTTTGCTATGCCTAACTTACGGCAAGCAATGACACTTGGAGAACCTATCATCACAAATAATGTCATCACTGATTTATCTCAAGCTCCAACAACAAACACAAACTTCACTAACCTGCGGATCGCCGTTGCATTACCTATTCCAGGGCATGGCGCAATCTACCTAGATCGCCGTGTGAGAGATGGCGTAATTACAAAACAAACAATCGACAAACTTATGCAATTAGCGCAATTTGTTGAGGAAAACCAATTTCAAATCAAAAATGAGGATGAGCTTTTCCAGCTTTATCAAGAACTGACCTAAAAATCATTCCAAATTTTTAGGTTACCCACCTGTTGATATTGTCATCAAACAGCTTAAGCTAGCTCTGTAGTTTTGGTAATGTTTTAGGCTGAGGGATCGTCTTAAGAATATCGTCGATAATCGTGGCGGTGCGCTTGCTATAAAGCCATACCATTCCTGGTTTAACATCCGTACTACAAATCACCGCTAAAGACACAATATACGGCATCCCAAATTCGATGATATACACCCCCACTTGATTGCCTTCAAAATACGTGGAATGAAACTTACTTTCATCCAAAATAGACGCTAATGATTTTTGTGCCTTATGGTCTATGCTCAATGCGCGGGTCAACAATTGCAAATCATAGTCATCCAGCGTCCCCGCCGCACCAACCATATTTCCGTCTGAATCAACTAACCCCACAAAACTCGCCCGAACATGCCCTAACAGTCGATTCAACTCCATATTAATCCGTTTAAACTGTTGACGACCTAACACCAAAGCCGCCGGGCGCGTGCGCGGGTCTAACCGTTTTGCACGGTCTAATGTTGTTTCAACTTTGGGTGGCTCATTATATTCTGTATATTGCTGCTGTTGCCGGCGAATTTCCAGTTGTCGCTCCACTTGCATCAACACAAAGGTCATATTCAACGGCTTATAAAGATAATCCACCGCACCCAACCGGAATACCGCCACCGCGCTCTTAGCGGATAAATCATCATCCACCACAATCACGCTAGCATTTGGGCGCAACCCACCAACTACCGCCAATAAATCCATACCGCTTAAATCTGGCAGTTCTGCCTCTGTAATGATTAAATCAAAATCAATCAATAAAATCTCGCTCAGAGCGTCCTCAAATGTACTCGCTTGATTGGTTGTATATCCACCAGCCAATTCCAGCGTATCCATAAGTTCTGAACGAAGTTTTTCATCTTTAGCGACAACAAGAATACGTTCTTTACGACGTGTTTTTGTTTGAGTCATACCTCATAAACCAATGGCTCAACTGCCAATACTTGAATTAAATGCTCATTATATCTTATGATACCACGAATATACTGCCCTGCATTACGGGTTTCGCTCAATGCGTCACTTGGGAAATAATCCACCTGTAACACGTCGTCCACCACCAAACCAGTAAGTTTTCCCTGCCAGCGTACCACCACAAACAACGTGTTAATATCTACTGTGCTTGCCCCCAAACCCAGCATCACACGCAAATCCAACACTGGCATCACATCCCCATGCCGGTTCGCAAAGCCAAGCAAGTGAGGCGGTTTACCCGGCGGACTACTTAAAGCGACCATTGCCGCCACTTCTACCACATCTTCAATCAAAAATCCCCAAAGCTGCTCACCCACTCTGACAGTCAAAATAGCTAATTGCTCAGACTTCATTTTCATCATAATGGACATCATGCAACCACATCAACAAAAAGATCGTAGGGTCTTCATCCCCCAAGAACAAAATATCATCCACCAATTCACCAATTTTAGAGCGCAAAGCAACCAAAACATTATTGGCAGATACACCAGTCAGCCAGGGTGTAACAACAGAAATTTGTAAGCCAATCTTCACACCATCAATCACACCATTAAGCCGAATTTCGTGTAAATCACCGGTTTTGAGGACAAGTTCAGCCAATGCTGCTGTGGCACTGGCTAACTGTGCCCGGCGTGCCGATGTAAATCCTAATAGAGTTGCTGCACGGCGAGCAGTATCCCGCGCGATCATAATGTCCATAGTATCTTCCACCTTAACCGAAAGAATCGGTGGACGGGTGGGGTATGGGCTGCGTGCTGTCATGCTTGGTTCACCTTTTTATTCCAAAATCCCAAGCTCTTGCAATGTGTTAATTAAGTGTTCAGATGCAAAAATATCTTTTGGGATATAGTCATCTGCCCCGGCTCGCAAACCAGATATCGTTGCTTGCGGACCAGCTTTTTCCGTCAACATTATCACTGGAATATGCTGCGTGACAGGGTTACGCTTTAAACGTCTGCAAACCTGAAAACCGTCCATACTTGGCAACTTTACATCCAATACAATCAAAACGGGTGGGTTTTCTGTTGCTTCACGCAAGCCCTCAGGACCATCATAAGCCACGCGCACCTGCAACCCAACGCTTTCTAACGTCTCTTTGATTTGCGCAGCCTGAGTTTTGCTATCCTCAATGAGTAAGACTTCTAATGCCATAACCTTGCCTTACAATAATTTCAAAATAGCAGACGGAATATCCGTCAATGAGACTACTTTTTGTACTGCCCCTATCGCCACAGCCGCCCCTGGCATCCCATAAACAGTTGCTGTATCACGGTTTTGTGCTAAGGTACGCGCCCCCGCTTGGCGCATCGCTAATAACCCTTCAGCACCATCATCACCCATCCCAGTTAGAATGATCCCAATTGCATGGGCACCACAAACCGCCGCAACAGATCTAAATAAAACATTTACCGACGGCTGATGCCGTTCTTCCATCTGGTTATGAATCAAACGAGCATAGAGTTGGTTATGTACCCGTTCTACCGTCACATGTGCATTGCCCGGTGATAAGTGTACCACACCAGCCTCTAATCGCTGATTATCCTCCACCACAACCACCCGCACCATACCAACTTTATCAAGCCAACGCGCTAATCCTGCCACAAATTCATGTGGAATATGCTGCGCGATAACAATCGGCACGGGCAAATCCGCAGGAATTGTTGCTAAAATATAACTCAAGGCACTTGGACCACCAGCACTTGCACCAATCACCACGATTTCCGGCTTGGCTACCAAATCTCGGACAGCATATGCAGTTCGTTTTTGTGCATCACTTGTCATATGCCGCCCTCGCCGCACAACAGAGACTTGTGCCATCGCCATCAATGTCTTAAATAATTGTGTCTGTTTATCGGCAAATGTCGGATCACGTCGATCCGGCGGCTTTTCCACCACCGCCAACGCCCCTGCATCAATCGCCTGAAACGCCAAATCAATATCACTCTCAATCACACCACTCACCACCACAACCGGCGTAGGACAGTCCTGCATAATTCGGCGTGTTGCCTCCAAACCATCGATATGCGGCATCCGGATGTCCATTGAAACAACATCCGGTTTTAGCTCGGATGTCATGTGTATGGCTTCTTCACCATCTTTTGCTACGCCGATCACCGTCATTTCCGGCATTTCACTAATAACATCACACAAATGACGGCGTGCAGTTGCGCTATCATCTGCAATCAAAACACGCAGCGGCTGCTTGTTTTTTATCCTCATTGGTTGACCCATTCCCGCCGCTAACAAGCTATTCTCTGAAATTGTACTATACTTATATGATCAAGACATTTGAATTTTCAAACAACCGCACGAATGGTCTCTAATAACTCAGCTTGATCAAACTGAGATTTAACCAAATACGCATCTGCCCCAGCTTTTAACCCCGCCTCACGCTGCTCCGGCTTGGTCAGCGAGGTCAACAAAATAACCGGAATATGTTCAAACTGTGGCGTGGATTTGACCCGTATACACAGTTCTAATCCGTCCATCCTCGGCATCTCAATATCCGTCACAACCACATCAAAGCTATGCTGTGACAACATATGCAACGCCTCTACCCCATCAATTGCTGTATATACCTCAAATCCAGCTGTTTCTAATATATTTTTTTCCAACGTCCGCGTTGTGATCGAATCATCCACAACCAACACCCGAACCCGTCGTGTATCCGCAGAGGATGACATATCCACAGATTGTCGTTGAATTGGCACACCAACCGCCTGACGAACTAAGTCATTGACATCTAAGACAATCAAGACATCGCCTGATCCCATCAACGCTGCACCAGAGACAAATTGCGCTCGTTGTAGTTCCACCCCTAGCGGTTTTAGGACAAGCTCAACTTCACTCATTAACTCATCTACCTCAAACGCCACTTGACGATCCGTTGCCTGCAACACAATCGCTTGTAACTGATCGGCATTACGCCCCATGGGTAAATTTAAAACCGCCGCTAGGGATACCAACATGACTGGACGCTCATTCACCATAATCATCTCACGTCCTTCTGCCGTAAACACTGCCTCAATTGGCAATGACTCCATCCGTATCACCGTTGCCGATGGAATAGCAAATAACTGCCCGCCCACTTGCAACACAACACACCGCATCCGCGTTAACGAAACAGGCACACTAATCGTCACACTTGTTCCCTGTCCTGCCTCGCTCTGAATGTTAACTCGCCCGCGTAAACTTTCGACACGATCACGCACGATATCCATCCCCAAGCCGCGTCCACTAATCGTGGTGACTCGCTTACTTGTGGATAAACCAGCATAAAAAACATACATGCGTGCCTCATCATCACTCAAAATCGCCGCTTCTGATTCAGACATCAACCGGTTTTGTACAATTGACCGCCTCACCTCATCTGCATCAATGCCACGCCCATCATCTGCAATGACAATCACAATTTCACTACCACGCTGCTGAACATCAATAACAATCCGCCCAGCCGCCGGTTTCCCCATCTCAGTGCGATACGATGGCGATTCGATGCCATGATCAATCGCATTCCGCAATAAATGCATAATTGGGTCTTTAAGCGTATCCAACACCGCCTTGTCAATCTCTACAGATGCGCCCCGTACTTCCAAATAAATTTGTTTTTGGGTATCCCGCCCTAAATCTCGCACCATCCGCTGAAAGCCGCCCACAATCGACTCAAAGGGCACCAGGCGCATCCCACCAATCTCGTCTTGCAGCTGATCAGTTAACGCCGTCAAGCGCATGTTGTTCTGGGCAACTGCCTGAGACAACCCCACCACCATGCGATTCACCTCTGTAATGGATCGTTGGTTATATTCCAAAAAACGGAAAATAACGGGAAGTTCTGGGCTAACCTGTTGCCCCTCTTCCTGTAAGCGGCGCACCAATCGGATATACGCCGTTCGGGCATTACGCCATTCTCGCTGCCACTTGCCCAACGTCCGTAGTAACACTTTGATGTGATTTTGTTGCTCATCACTATGCATCCGTGCAACAAATAACTCGCTTATTTCACCCATCAAGCGATCTAACTTTGTCACAGTCACCCGAACAGTTTCTTCCCCTTGGCGTAGTGCAGGCGTATGTATCTCTGCCATCTCTACACGCTCAAATTCCTGCGTCTTGACGACAGATGCCTGCGCAACAATCTGTTCCAATGCAGATAAAACTGGTACAACAACAGAATCATCTGGGGTTTGTTGCTCAACAAGTTGCTGAATTAAATCCAACCCATCATAAATCGCATCCGCTAATGTGGCAGACAAGCTCAACTTGCGATTCATCACAGCATGAAACACTTCCTCCATATAATGCGCAACTGTCTCAATCAAATGGATGCCAACCGCACGTGCCGCTCCTTTTAGACTGTGTGCAACACGGTTCATCTCCTTTATTGTGGCAAAATATGCTTCATCCTGATCAGAAAGCATCTCCACCTGTAAGAGTGACGTGTTTAGAGTCGCCAGATGCTCATTGGCTTCTTCCCAAAAAATATTCAGCAGATCTGCGTCATCCATGGATCACTCTTGAAAGCATATCATTTTCACATCCAGATCAAAACTTGGCAAAAAGCCGTCATCTTCTAGCATTCCTTGTGTTTGTTCACACCTCATTATGCTTCTAGCCTTAAATCTTTGAGCAACTCCCGCACCGTAAAAGCTGCATCGCGTAGGCGTTGTACACTAGCCTCCACCTGCATTGTGCTACTGACGGTCTCTGTTGTGGCATGTTTGATCGTCCGCATCGCCTGAGTTAATTGATCCATACCGATCGTCTGTTGCCGTGTGCTAGCCGCAATTTGCATCGCAGCCATCGCAGCTTCTTCAATCGCCTTCGCTAAATCACGAATAGCATCCCCGGCACTGTTGACCAATTGCTGCCCAGCATCTACGCCTTTACTGCCTTCCTCCGTCACCATGACCGCGGAATTTGTTGCCCGCTGAATTTCACCCAAAATTTCACGCACTTGGATGGTTGCATCGCGGTTCTGGTCTGCCAAATTACGCACTTCCATCGCCACCACCGCAAAACCTTTCCCTTCCTCACCAGCACGTGCCGCCTCCACAGAGGCGTTTAAGGCTAACATCCGTGATTGATCCGCCAGATTATTCACCGTCGCAATAATCTCACCAATTTGTTGCGTATGCTCAGAAAGCACCAAAATATTATCTGCAATATCCTCCACCCGCCGCCGGATAATATCCATCCCAGCAATGGTTTGCGCCACCGCCTCCGTTCCAGATTTTGAAATCTCCACAGATACTTGTGCTGTTTCCGCCACACTCTGGGCACGTTCCGCAGTTTCAGTTACAGTTGCACGCACTTCATTAACGGTCGCCGTCGTTTCTGTCACAACGGCATCTTGCTCGTTTGCCATCGCAATTTGGCGAGATGTCGCCTCTAAAATCGCCCGCGTATCTGAATCCAAACGCTGTAAAGCGTTATTCACACCAATAAATGCCTGACGAATACGCTGTAAAACACGATTCAATGTTTCGCCTAATTCCACTAAAATCTGCCCCTCGCGGCTCTTCTGAACTGTTTGGGGGACGCTTAACTCTGCGGTTAGATCACCTGCAGCAATGCGATTCAACACTGCCACATATTCTCCAAGCACATGGTCTAAACGCTGATAGCTAATCCGATAGATCATAATCCCTGCGGCAACACCAGCTATCAGCGCGCTAACAGGCAAGGCAAGCAGCCATTCTGTATCTATATTCGGCATCCACCTGCGCACAATCAACAATAACACCATCACCAGTAACAGCGACCAAACCGCCACTGCAATAACAATCCGGTTGGTTAACACCATCCACATCTGCATTCGTATTTTATTCATTCCCACCACCAAGGATTAATCTTTCATCTTGAAACAGATGCACCACATCTAACAAAATCAACTGATCCGTTGTGATCCCATATGCATAAGGTATATCATGAACAACTTGAATTGACTGCGATGGTATCTCCATCACCCCCTCAATACGATGTGCCAACAAGCCAATTTCTAATTGATTGGATTGAACAACAACCAACTCGTTGGGCAAATCATCTGCTGGCATATTAAAAAAGAGGCGTAAATCCATCACCGTGATAATTTTACCCCGTAAATTCACCACACCAGGATAAAACGCAGGTGTACCAGGAACAGCCGTTGCGTTTTCAATATGACGCATGTTACGTACCAACATCACATCCACTGCATACCGCTCCTGCCCTAATATAAATGCCAAAACGGTATATCTTTCCGCCACATCGTCCGCTTGTGGCTGGCGGGCATATTGCGCTGCACGCTGTTTTAATCGCTGCATCGCCGCGTCATCAGGGGCTTCTTTGGCTTCCCAGCCAAGTTCTTTCCAAAACGTTTTCCAATCTTGCATCTGGTTTATCTCAAACTTGTTACAGGTTGATTATAGCATTTTTTCAGGGCTGAATTTCACTGCACAAATTGGTACGATATGGACATACGAATTCAACCTGACAAACTCTACGCTAAGTGTATCGAGAGTTGTGTTTTGAGAGGAAACAGACAATGAGTAACCAAAATGGTCATGGAGAAAAAGGGACAGAAAACGTCAAGCGTGGGCTTGCCCAAATGCTTAAAGGCGGCGTGATTATGGATGTGGTCACCCCGGAACAAGCAAAAATTGCCGAGGATGCCGGGGCGTGCGCTGTGATGGCATTAGAACGTGTCCCCGCAGATATTCGCGCACAAGGTGGTGTTGCCCGCATGAGTGACCCGGAAATGATCCAAAGCATCATGGAAGCCGTCACCATTCCTGTTATGGCAAAGGTTCGCATTGGTCATTTTGTGGAAGCACAAATTCTGCAAGCCCTAGGGGTAGATTATATCGACGAGAGCGAAGTACTCACCCCAGCAGATGAAGAACATCACATCAATAAGCATCAATTCAATGTACCGTTTGTTTGCGGTTGCCGTAATTTAGGAGAAGCCCTCCGCCGTATTCAAGAAGGTGCGGCGATGATGCGTACCAAAGGCGAAGCCGGTACCGGAGACATCGTAGAAGCTGTACGCCATGCCCGCGCTGTGAATGGTGAAATTCGCCGTATTCAAAATATGGATGAAGATGAGCTATTTACCTATGCCAAAGAAATCCGCGCCCCCTACGCCTTGGTCAAAGAGACCGCCGAGCTTGGGCGTTTGCCGGTTGTTAATTTTGCCGCTGGTGGGGTAGCAACGCCAGCAGATGCCGCCTTAATGATGCAACTTGGCATGGATGGCGTGTTTGTCGGGTCAGGCATCTTCAAAAGTGGAGACCCCGCCAAACGCGCCAAAGCCATTGTAGAAGCCGTTACCCACTATAATGACCCTGATATTTTATTAAAGGTCAGCCGTAACTTGGGCGAGGCAATGGTTGGCATTAATGTCACACCAGATCAGGTAATTTTAGGCAAACGTGGATGGTAAACGCCTCCTAATCGCTCATATCACCATCTTGAATGGTCAAGCCTCCCATTGTTCTTTTTCGTGATAACTGCCGGTATAGCATCCATTAGCTATGCCGGCTTTCGTATCTTGCCAGACAAATCCCGATCAAAATTCAGCCCACATCAGGCGGCTAAAGCCCACGAGAAACCCGCCTACCCACTAAGCTTTGTCACCTGTCCTGCTTCAATCTGCCAAACTGCCACCCGTTCCATAAACGCCTGACTAAAAATATCTAACTCGGTTGTGGTCAATAACGTTTGTGTCTTACCATCAATACGCTCTAGTAAATACGCCCGCCGCGCTTTATCCAATTCAGCAATCACTTCATCCAATAGCAAAATCGGATAATGCCCGGTTCGCGCTTTCATCCATTCTAATTCAGCTAGCTTCAAAGCCATCACGGCGGTTCGTGCTTGCCCCCGGCTACCATATAAACCCGCATCCCGCGTGTTGATTAACAAACGTAATTCATCTCGGTGCGGTCCGCTTAATGTCGCCCCCCGCCGGATCGACTCGGCGCGTTCCGCGACAAGTTGCTCTGCAAATTGTGGCATAATATCTTCCGGGCTAATTTGTCGGTGCAAATCCAT
>RFHA01000361.1 GCA_003696565.1 Chloroflexota bacterium | reverse complement strand
TAAACCACAATCGGCAACTGCTTGTACCTCTGCTTTCAACTCAGTTGGATTATAATATAGCCTACCTTTTTTGCCGTTGATATATGGTTGACTCACACCAGCTGTCATGTTCGTTGCGCCACCATCTGCAAAGAACTTGACACCGTCAATTTTAAGTTGTGTTCTACTATAATAATCCGGTATTGGGTCATTTTTAGTTGCTCCTTCCGCCCGCCGGATGGGATACCCTACCACTCGAATGGGTAAATCTGCTTCGATCTCCCGATAAATTTGCGTTAAGCGTGGTGTTAGGAGTGGATCAGCCGCAGCGGTCACTCCCATCGCTATTAGGCGGTAACAGGCGGTTAAAATCGCTTCTGCATAATCCTCATCTGTTAGGGGTGGCATCGCAGCACGAATTTTCTTCTCCGCAGAAACGCTTAACACGCTATCAGATAGGCTTAAACCCGCTGCTCGAATGGCAGCCGTGTTTGCAATTCGTTGTTCTTTGACTGAAAATACAATGGGATGATCTGTTGATACAGCGTCTAAGTCTGCTTGGGTAACATTTGCTTGTGTTCCTCTAGCAATGATCCATTTGCCAACTGGGCGTTTTTCTGCGTATTCTCTTAATGCCTTGACCACCGATTCGACATGGCTAACATCAACTTGCGCGGTTAAACGCAGTCCCCACTTCCATAAATGGCAGTGCGAATCATAAAACCCAGGGATAATAGTTGTCCCTTTAAGATCAATATGTTTTGTGTTTTCAGGGATATGTTGCGGGTCAAGAGCTAATATGCGTCCCTGTGCATCCACCAACATCGCTTTAGCAAGTGGGTGCATATTGTCCATGGTTATAATTTGTGTATTGTGAAATAGAATATCGCTCATTCGGACGATGTTATCATCACCACATAAACATGGCGAGGACCATGTACGCCCAATACAAGCTGTTTTTCAATATCTGCCGTACGGCTTGGACCAGTGATAATACACACATTAACTGTTTCACGGTTTGGTGGTTGCCAATCTTCTAAACGCGCAAGCAATTGCTGTTGGTGTACAACAGCAATATGTATTGGTGGTAAGATTGTAGGGAGTCTTGCACCAGTAACAATTAAAGAACCTGTTGTGGCAATAGCGGCTGCAACCCGCGTTAATCCGACTTCTGCTTTTTCTAATTCTTGGAGTGACTCCCGCGATGTATGAATATCTGGCTGAATGATTTGATAATCTGGCAATAAATCTTGTGTAAAATCCCAACTCAAAACACGCTGTGCTTGATGATTCTTTAAGATAGCTTGGATTTTTGTAAGGGCTGCTTTCTCATTATTTACAACAAATATATCACCGTCCAGCGCACGTAATTCATGGGTGAAACGTGTAATTAAATCCTCGTCCGGCTGGATTTGTGTCACTGGTAAATAAACATTTGGTGCTGGGGGAATATCCTCAAATGGGCGGCGTGTTTGTCGCAATTTAGTCAATATTTTATCTCTTGAAGTCATCTTTTAGCCTTATAGAGATTGAAATAAAATTACTTATGATGTTTTTGCCACCAATCCCGAAAAGTCTGTTGTGCGAAACCAGGGAAATCACGTTCATCTGTCCAGCCTTGGAATGGACGGGGCAGGGTGTTCTTTGATGTAAGCCGCTTAGCTAGTGCTACACCCGTCCGATATAACAATGGATGACGGATACCAAACCCAAAACCTGCCATCCCTATACGCCATAGATTTCCTTGTTCTGCTTGCAAATCTTGTCTTAACCGTAGCAACATATCAGGGATGTTAATATCGACCGGACACGCTGATTTGCAAGCACCACATAATGAACTGGCAAAGGGTAACGGTGAGGCGTTCTTTTTACCATACAATAACGGCGTAATGATTGACCCAATCGGTCCTGGATAAACACTATCATAGACATGCCCACCGATGCTCTGATAAACCGGACACGTATTCAAACAAGCTCCACAACGAATACAGGCTAATGATTCAACGTATTCGCTGGCATAAATATCACTGCGTCCGTTATCCAACAAAATGAGATAAAAGTGCTGCGCTCCGTCTATTGCAGGTGATGGTGCATTAATTGCATTGACATAGACTGAAAGCCGTTGTCCGGTTGCACTACGGGTCAATAATTGTACGAGTGTTATAAAATCTGCCCATGTCGGAATGATCTTTTCGATGCCAACGATAGCGATATGAACCGGCGGTATTGTTGTTGTTAATCGCCCATTTCCTTCATTGGTCACAGTGATTACATGTCCTGTTTCTGCAATGATGAAGTTGCCACCTGTTACTCCAAAATCAGCTTCTAAATATGCCTGACGCAATCGTTGACGCGCATAAGCGGTTATGTCCTCTGCTGTTTCAGCATACGGCATGCCATCTTTTTCCATGAGTACATCACGGATGCGCTCTTTGGTTAGGTGCATAACGGGCATTGTGATATGACTTGGATGATCACCAGAAACCTGCACAATAAACTCACCCAAATCTGTCTCAATCATCTCGATCCCAGCGGTTTTTAATGCAGATAACAACTGGATTTCTTCTGTGACCATGCTTTTGGATTTTACGCCACGTTTAAGTTTATGTTGCCGGCATATGTTTAACACATGCTTGTTTGCTTCGGCAGTATCCAATGCCCATAATACTTTTCCACCCATTGCTTGGATAGCCGCTTCTGCTTGTTCTAATAATTCTGGTAGATCACGCAATCCACGCAGGCGGGCATCCCGCGCTTGCTGACGCAGCGCAGCGCGGTTGGTGGTTTCGTCCATCATCGTCTCGCGCCCTTCATTGGCACGGCTTGTGGCGCGTTGAATAGCTGTTTGCAGCTGACTATCATTAATAGCAACACGCGCCGATTGTCTAAATTTATCTGTGGTCAACATCCAACAACAAACCCCGGGCAACTTGTTAATGTATTCAATGGAACAGTTTCATATGTCGTTAAATTCTTTATATAACCCCATGCTATATCCATAGCTGAATAACAAGATTATTCTAGCATAATTTCTTTCTAGAAATTGTTTAATTTTGATTGAGTAATGATGTCCCGCTTAAATCTAATTCATTAAACTCTGGCAATTTCTTCTCCATCCCGTAACACTTTTTCATAGGTAACAGAACGCTGCTCAACAAACATGCCGGCTCGCTCATAAAGGCGTACCGCCCCGGTGATGCTGTTAGCGTCCACATGCAGCGTCACGCTGTGTCTCCCACGTTTATAAAACTCATGGAATGCATGACGTAACATTGCTAATGCAATACCTTTTTGACGGTACTCACGCCGAACAGATATCTTATTTACATAAGCAACTTCTGGTTCTCCCCAGGCTTCATTTCGACATAAGCATGTCCCGGCGATCTGTCCTGTTGCGTCATCAATTACCAAATACCATAAAGTTTGATCAAATACCGGGTCTGTATTGATCCAGTGTTCCCACTGTTCTATTTTCTTCTCAATAGGTTGTTCTACGTATCCAAAATGATCGCGAAAACCATCATCATCAGCTTTGATAACATCTATTAATTGATCTGGGTGACGGTAACTTTGAATATGAAACCCGTCCGGTAATACAGGGGTAGGGGGAACATCAACCATATCAATTCGCATCCGAAAGAAATACCGTTTAATTGTCATGCCGAAAGATTCTAATAATCGGATTTTAGGTTCATATTCTTGCATTGTGCCAGCATAAGCAGAGATCAATGCATGCTCCGGGCATTTATCAATAACCCGTCGGGAAAGTTCCAAACCCCATGTTAATAATGCCTCATCAACACCGCTGCCAAAATAGTCTGGGTGCATTGTCAAATCTACCCACGGATGCACAGGAATTTCGTGATCATCCCAAATTTCCACCTCTCCAACTAACTCGCCAGATGCATTAAAAACACCCAATGATGACTCTTCTAACACAAACTTGGGGGACTTCCATTCTTCACGTAACTCCTCCGGCGAAATATTGAATTGAAAGTTTTGCGCTTTAGCGGAAATAGCGAATAATTGAGCAACAATTTCTGCATCATCTAATGTCATTGGGCGGGCTGTAAATCCCTGTGGTAAAAGTGATAGTGCTTGCATGATCTAGATTGTATCCTTATATTTGATCGGTTTTCTAAAATTTTATAAGGTCTTTTGGAGATTTTAAAGGGTCAATTAATGAATACTTTACGCTCTTTTACCTTTGCGCTATTATCAAACACATTAAAATGGCTAATCAACTGAGGAAACTATGACGGAAAAAAAGCGTATCTTAACCGGAGATCGTCCTACTGGTAAATTACACCTAGGGCACTATGTTGGGACACTTAAAAATCGTGTTAAATTACAGCATGATTATGAAAGTATTTTCATTATTGCTGATCTACACATGCTGACTACCAAAAATTCACCAGAAGACATTGCTAAAATTGATCAGAATGCGCGTGACCTAGTGTTAGATGCGATTTCTGCTGGTATCGAACCGGATAACGTGACGTTTTATCTGCAATCTGCTATTCCAGAGATCATGGAAATCAACACATTATTTCAGAACTTGGTGACGGTCTCTCGATTGGAGCGTTTGCCTAGTCTCAAAGATATGGCACGGGATGCCAATATTGAAATGCCTTATGGGTTACTAGGCTATCCTGTATTACAGGCTGCCGATATTCTACATGTTAAAGCTCATCTGGTTCCTGTTGGTAAAGATAACGTCGCTCATGTGGAAATCACACGTGAGATCGCTCGTCGTTTTAATCATCTTTATGGTGAGGTCTTTCCTATCCCAGATGTCATGGTTGGTGAAGTACCAACACTAGTAGGAACAGATGGGCAAGCCAAAATGAGCAAGAGCCTGAATAATGCTATCTTCCTCAGTGATGATGCAAAAACGGTCGAAAAGAAGGTACATAGCATGTATACCGACCCCAACCGCATCAGCGCAGATGTCCCTGGGACTGTGGAGGGTAATCCGGTCTTTATTTATCATGATGCCTTCAACCCCAATAAACAAGAAATCGAAGACCTGAAAACACGCTACCGCCAGGGGAAAGTTGGTGATGTTGAAGTCAAAGAAAAACTCGCGAAAGCGATCAATGCTATGCTAGACCCTATCCGCGAACGCCGTGTGATTTATGAAGAAGCAGGTTATATTGAATCAATCATTGAACAAGGCACTCATCGCGTTCGTCAGATGACACAGCAAACTTTAATGGAGATGAAAAAAGCGATGGGCTTAACTGGCGTTTGGAATCGTATCCGTCGTAAAGCAGAACGCCGCGCCAAAAAACAAGCCAAAAGTTAGTGATATACGGGCGGAAGTTATGAACTTGAAAAAATGACGTATATCAGTCATGTAGGGGTAAATCCTTAGCGCACCACGAACGCCAGTGTGCAGGATTTATCCCCCGCCTGAGACATGCATTTCTTCTCTTAAAGTGCATCGTTTGAACCAATATCCGCCATCTTCGTCATCCCCATCAGTCCAATTTGTTTGATCATTCTCCCCATTGTCGTCTATCATTAATTGAATATGATCTTAAACAAAATTAGGATGATGTGGTATGCCATACAATTTCGATGAAATCATCAATCGGCGTGGAACAAATGCCGTCAAAGTAGACATTTTTGAACCAGATGTCATATCGCTTTGGGTCGCAGATATGGACTTCCGCGCCCCACAACCCATAGTTGAAGCCATCAAAGCCCGTGCAGATCATGG
>RFHA01000360.1 GCA_003696565.1 Chloroflexota bacterium | reverse complement strand
GCAGAACGCGAAAAACGTTCACGAACGATGTTTGCACAGCAGGCGATTCGTGTTGATGAAGTTGCAAGGGAATTAGAGGCTGCTCGTAATGCGGTAGGTTCTGGTGTAGATGTCGCAAGTTTTATGAAAGATGCTGTGCGGATGCACGGGGGTATTGTTTCTCAAAATGGGGCATTTAGCTTTGATTTGACCGAAGCCCCGCGTGGACTGCGCGATATGCTCGGTAAAGAGCAGTTTGCAGCACGTTTTGAATTACCTGTCAAAGAAGGGCAACTTTACCTAACACGCACACACCCCATTGTCGAATCGTTGGCGACATATGTGATGAATACCGCGCTGGATGCTGTTGAGCTTGAAGAAAACCAACCACGTGCACGGCGGGCAGGGGCTATTCGTACAGGGGCGGTACAACGTCGGACAACATTGTTGCTGCTGCGTTTCCGCTATCATATCATTACCAAAATAGCAAACGAAGAACGTCAGCTTCTTGCAGAAGATAGCCTGACGCTGGCATTCACAGGCTCACCAGAAAACGCGGAGTGGTTAACACCTGAAGAAGCCGACCAATTGTTATTGACAGAACCTGATGAAAATATCCATCCACAGCAGGCGGCTGAATTTGTGGAGCGTGTTGTGGATGGTTTTGATGTGCTTGTGCCACGCCTCAATGAGATTGCCGAACAACGCGGTAATGACTTGCTAGAGGCACATATTCGGGTGAGGGATGCTGCCTATCGGCGGGGGGATCGCCGCCCACAACACCGTATTGAGGCACAACTGCCGCCAGATGTGTTGGGGATTTATGTCTTTTTGCCAGCAATGGGGAGATAGTTGTGATTTATTCTGACAAAGAACAAGCATATTTTGATCTTATAAGACAGCATATCACCGAATTGAAGCAGTTTTTGAGCGAAAATCCTGTCCCGACAGAAGATGACCCGCTTGTATGGTTTACATACATTGCTCACATTCGCTCTATTCAGGGTAATAGCAGTAATGACCAGAGTTTCTTAGCGACCTTTTTAGCGAAACAATATCTGATGAGACGCTTCAATGCGCTCAATTTTGATGCAGCCGAAAAAGCCCAGGGCGCACCTGGACTTGATATTGATGAAGTTACACAGGATGGCAAACGCATCATTGGAGAAATCAAGACTACAGTTCCTTATGGAAAGCATGATCTTGGTTCTGCACAAAGGGATTCATTCAGGAAAGATTTCAACAAATTGAATGCAGCCGATGCGGATTACAAGTTCTTTTTTGTGACACATCAACGGACTTTTGAGATCGTTAAACAGCGTTATGCTACTGAAATACCTGATGTTGAAGTTATCCTACTCATAGATTTAGGCTGAAGTCATGGCAAAAAATACCAACATCTTTACAACTATTCGTACAGAAGGCGCGTTGCTACCGCCTGATTTGCTCCAGCGGATTAGTGACGGCGCAAATATCGATGGGCTAACCCCAGCGAGCTACCATTATCGCCCCGGCGAGAAATTAAACGAGGTGATTAACCGCTCTTGGAACGCTCTAAAAGGAGCATGGGCGAGTTTCAAAAGTGCGCAGGAACGCCTACCAGAGTCTGATCTCGGCACAACTATTACCCGTGAACGCTGGCTGTTGCCGTTATTCCGTGAGCTGGATTATGGGCGGTTGCAGACAGCCAACGCCGTTGAAATTGATGGGCGCAGTTACGCGATCAGCCACGCTTGGGGGCATGTGCCGATACACTTGGTTAGCTATAAGCTGGATTTGGATAAGCGTGCCTCTCGTGTTGCGGGGGCTTCTTCTGCCAGCCCACACAGCCTTGTACAAACTTTCCTTAACCGTAGCGATCAGCATCTTTGGGGCTTTGTGAGCAATGGCTATAAACTGCGGATTCTGCGCGATAATCTGACGCTCACACGGCAGGCATACGTTGAGTTTGACCTGCAAGCCATGATGGAAGGCGACGTGTATAGCGATTTTGTGCTGCTGTGGTTGGTGTGTCATCAATCTCGCCTTGAGGGGGAGCGTCCTTCCGATTGCTGGCTTGAGAAGTGGATGAATGTCGCCAAAGATGAGGGCACTCGTGCGCTTGACCAATTGCGCAACGGTGTTGAGGAAGCCATTACCGCGCTCGGACTTGGGTTTATTGAGCATCCTGCCAATGCTGACCTGCGTGACAAGCTCACTGAGGGCAGACTGAGCGGGCAGGATTATTATC